>JAYSRP010000221.1:0-30692 GCA_043721015.1 Synechococcales cyanobacterium
CCTTTGTATTTTGTAGGCGCTAGAATCCTCAACTCGCACGCATTCCTCCCGACGCTCACCGAAGCGGTAGAGCGCGGGACTCCTGCTGTTCAAGTTGACTTTATCTTGTTCCACATTTAAGCCGATTTCTCGGACAGAGACAACTTCTAAGCTCGCAACACCATAGCATTGACGAAAATTTTCTGCACACTGTTCTGGTGAACACTCACTAGCCAAATTAACAGAAAGACCGATTTCATTGGCTCTGAGGAAGTAAGCGTCGGCTTTCACTTTTCCTGTATCTTCGTTGATCCATTGTTTTCGTAGAATCGATCGATACACAATTGCATCTTCGAGTAGTGGCTCAAACTCTCTCATGCCTGATTAAACCACTCCAGCCATTGTACTAAACAAGCGATCGATACGTTGCGCTCGACAGCATATTCTCCACCAAATTCATGGTAAATATAAGCTGTTTGATCAACCTGAGCGGGACAAACTAGCCGTACTTCACAATCAGCATCTGGTTTACTCCATGTCAATCGGATTCCCCCATACTCATCTGTCCCTGTGGACGCTTTGGGAAATCGATCGCCCATCACATCGTAGGCTTCTACCACAAAACCCATCGCTGTCCTAAATGCAGCTTGGCTTGGCTGTAAAACCCCATATTCATCGGTTTCGTCTTCTTCTAAGAGAGCTACAAGACGTTTCAACGTAATTAAGATCGAGTTATTTGATGGTCTTACAGGTTGAGCAATTGTCATATGACTCAAAGGTATCCAATAGTAGTACTAATGTCTAGATTAACATAACTAACTGATTCTATTCTGCATGGATTTTACGGAGCTGCATCCATTTTGATACTATTAATCGACGCTGGAACATCCGATATACCTAAACCATATCGAGGATTTTGTAGCCGATCGATGATTTCCACCAGCTCCCGCTCAAAAGTCACCTGCGCCCGATTTGTCCGACCACCAATTAACAACTGCTGATCTTTGTTGACTGCCCACACCTGCGAATGAGAGAAATAACTCATCATCACCCCAGCCATCAACAAACCAAAGCCCAGATAAACCACTGGTACACCAGGATCGGCCTTGATCTGGAGTCCGGTGCTGCCGACTACTTTGAGGATTTGTAGGTTTACACCATTGACCTTGATCGCTCCGCCTTCTCGGGCGCTACCAATCAACTGACCAGCCGTATCATAAATCAGCACAGTCCCCTGTAAATCTTTGGCCAATATTGAAACCCCGGCGCTTAAATCGGGCTTAGTCGGAATCCAAGTACCCCAAATTCGGGCTTTCTCGGTGCCCAACTGCGCCATGGGCAATTGAAAAATTGGGCTGTTGTTGATCTTTACCCGCACGGCGGAGATGCCCCAGTCCGTCTGGTAAAAAGTTACGCCCTTATAAATCAGTGGCTTGTTTACATAGATTGTCTCGGTCTTCAGTTCTTTGCCCTGAGCATCCACTACTTTTAGGTCGGAGTAAAACTGATCGATATCTCCGGCGGGACTGTAATCGATATGAAAATCTTTGACTTCGATCGAATAATCCTTCGGCACTTGACTCTTCGACCATTGACCGGCTTCGATCACATTTTTTACTTGGAAGGTTTCGCCTGCCGGAATCATTTCTTGGGCTAAGAACCCAGTCAAAGCTCCAATGACTCCGCCAATCAGCACGATAATCATGCCTAAGTGGACGACGATCGGACCGATCTTGCCAATTAAGCCTTTGCGGGCATAGAGCTTATCGCCTTCTTGAAAGACCTTATATTTCTTGGCGGCTAGTTCTGGTAATAGCTGAGAAATGTTAGAGTCAACTGCTGCGCTCAAGGCCAGTTTCTGAAAAAAGCGGGGCTGGTCATAGAACCGCCAGCGCCGTGCTGATTTCAGGGCGGGCAACTGAGTCGTAAAAGTACAGGTGGCCAAACTAATGCCAAAGAAAGCCAGTAAGCCCAAGTACCACCAAGTGCGATACACGTGGTCTAAACCGGCTACCTGAATTACTTTCCAGCTTAAAAAGCCAAAGAGGGCAGGATGCTCAGGGTAATTGGTTTGATAATAAGCAGGGGGTTGTCCTTGCTCAATGACGGTGCCTGCAATACTAAAGAAAGCAATGATTAGCAGCATCGATATTGCCAGCTTGAGATTGGCAATTTTGGCGATTACATTTCGCCGAAACCAGCGCTGTGCTTGCTCTAGATTACTTACTGTTGCGGGAGAGTCGATCATTTACTTTATAAACAATTTATTTATCTCTCGATTTTATCGCAATCTTGAAAGGTGAAGTGTTGGTTGTGGCCACGATGTGAATCTATTAAGTTCTGTAGCAAGAATGTGATCGATCAACCTCATCCAGCCTAATGTATAGAATACACAAGCAATCACCGAGATAGGCTTCGATTATTCACTCCCAGCGCTAGCAGAGAATCCATTACAATCTAGCGCTGTCAGCAGGTTTCCTTAAACCTGCTTCAAATCTTTAAACAACTGAATATTTGAGAGTTCTGCCATGAACATCGAACACGACAGCCGTATCTGTAACGTGGGCCTCGTTGGCCCCTATCTCAGTGGAAAAACCACGTTACTCGAAAGCATCTTAGCCCTCTCTGGTGTAATTAAACGCAAAGGCAAAGTCTTAGAAGGCAACACCGTCGGTGACAGTACCCCCGAAGCCCGCGATCGACAAATGACGGTAGAAATCAGCGTCGCCAGCACCACCTACAGCGACATTCAATTTAACTTTATCGACTGTCCCGGCTCGATCGAATTCGGCCAAGAAACCTACAATGCCCTAGTGGGAGTAGATATTGCCATCATTGTTTGTGAACCAGCGATCGAAAGAGTGCTCACCCTGGCACCACTATTTAAATTTTTAGACGACTGGGAAATTCCTCACCTAATTTTCATAAACAAAATGGAGCGATCAAACATTGAATTTGGCGACCTGCTCTGCGCTCTCAAACAAGTTTCTAGCCGTCCTGCTCTTGCCCACCAGTACCCCATTATTCACGACTCTGAGCTATTGGGATTTATTGACTTAGTTAGTGAACAAGCATACCATTACCATTCAGAAAAAATTGAACCCATTGTGTTTCCGATCGAGCTGGCCGAAATCGAAAAGATTACCCGCATGGCCATGCTGGAAGAATTAGCCAACTTCGATGATCACTTACTAGAAGAACTGTTAGACGAAATTGAACCCAGCAAAGCCGAAATTATCCAAGACCTGAAAATGGAACTGGGGGCTGACTTAGTAGTACCAGTCTTTGTGGGAGCAGCCGATCGAGATTGGGGCGTTAAACCTCTCTTAGATGCCCTAGTGCGCGAAGCCCCCGATGCCAACCTCACCGCCCAGCGGAGAGGACTGCAACTCAACGATGGAGTGATGGCACAGGTGCTGAAGTCTTTCTATACGCCCCAAGGCGGCAAAATGTCCTTGGTGCGCATCTGGCAAGGCACTATTTTGGAAGGCATGACCCTGAACGAAATCCGCTCTAGCGGCATCTATCGTTTGCAAGGACAGCAAACCCAAAGCCTGAACATGGCGCAGGCGGGCGATATCGTGGCGATCGGTAAGCTCGAAAAAGTCACCACCGGCATGACTCTGAGCAATAGAACTCTGAATCGCACTTTACCCATAGCAGATCTATTACCGCCGGTCTATGCCATGGCGATCGTCCCGGCCAAACGCAACGACGAAGTAAAACTCAGCGGCGCGCTGCACAAAATCTGCGAAGAAGACCCTGCCTTACATTGGGAGCAACATGGCGATACCCACGAAGTAATTTTATGGGGACAGGGAGAAATTCATCTGCAAGTCACTATGGATCGGCTGCGACGTAAATATAATCTGCCCATGCAAACCCACTTACCCCAAGTCTCTTACCGCGAAACCATTAGCCAATCGATCGACTCGATCCACGGCAGATATAAACATCAATCTGGTGGTCATGGCCAATTTGGTGATGTATACCTGAGCATTTACCCTCTGCCTCGGGGACAAGGCTTCAGCTTTCAGGAAACGATCGTGGGTGGCGCAGTACCCAAACAATATATTCCGGGCGTAGAAACCGGAGTGCGGGATTACTTAGGTCACGGCCCCTTGGGTTTTCCGGTAGTAGATGTAGCAGTAACGCTCACCAATGGCTCTTATCACTCGGTAGATAGCTCCGAGCAAGCCTTTAAAACTGCTGCCCGTCTAGCTATGACCGAAGGGATGCAGCAATGCCACCCCACTTTGTTAGAGCCGATCGAAGCAGTCCAAGTCTCAGCTCCCCAAGAGTTCACGGCTCGGGTTCTACAATTAATCAGTGGTCATCGCGGCCAAATTCTGGGCTACAGCTCCAAAGCAGGCTGGATCGACTGGGATGATGTGGATACTTATCTACCCCAAGCAGAAATGCACAACTTCATTGTGGAACTTCGATCGCTCACCCTGGGCGTAGGTTTCTTCACCTGGCAACATCACCATCTCCAAGAAGTACCCGAAAAAATCTTAGATACAGTTTTGGCAGGCCGATCGTAATTCAGCGATTCCAAAAACCGGGTACCAATTTAACGAGGGACACATTGAAAGACCCTCACCCCAGCCCTCTCCCAAGGCGGGAGAGGGAGCAAGAGACTTCGCTTTTCACTCCGGCTCCCCTTCTCCCGCCTTGGGAGAAGGGGTTGGGGGATGAGGGTCATCCTGGACTCCATTCGTCCCCCATAAAATTCAAATTTTGCATCGGTTTTGTGAATTTTTGGCAACTTGATCAGCCTTTAGCCGATCGCCAGCCCTGCTGATCAAAAAAAATGTGTATTAATGGAGGATACGCATAAAATTTTTTCCAGGTAGGTAAATGGGCAAGCGAAGATTTTGGTGTGGCTTATTGCTAATATTGCAGCTTTGGTTTGGTCTGGGAATCCAGCCCGCCTTAGCACTCAGCGCCGAGCAGCAGTTGGTACTGCAAGCTTGGCGCACAGTAAATCAGGCTTACTATGACGACACCTACAATCATCAAAACTGGTGGAAAGTTCGAGACGAAACCATCAAACAAACCATTCCCGATACCGAGTCGGCCTATAACTCGATCGAGAAAATGCTGGCCAGCTTAGATGAACCATTTACCCGACTATTGCGCCCAGAACAATATCGCAGCCTGCAAGTAAACACCGCTGGCGAACTCTATGGCGTGGGCTTGCAAATCGGCATCACCACCGATAGCAAACAAATTGAAGTAATCGCTCCGATCGCCGGTTCACCAGCCGAAAAAGCTGGCATTAAAACCCACGATATTATTGTCAAAGTCGATGCCACTCTCACCCAAGAACTAGACTTAGACACCGCTGCTGCTAAAATGCGTGGCCCAGCAGGCACCAATATCAGCCTCACAATCAAGTCGCCCGGTGCTCCAGAAAAGGAAGTAATTCTCGAACGACAAAAAATCGATCTGCACCCAGTAATCGCCGAACTGCGCAAAGATGGCCAAAAACCGATCGGCTATATCCGCCTAGCTCAATTCAGCGCCAAAGCACCAGCCGAAACTGCTGCTGCCATTAAAGACTTGGCCAAAAAAGGTGCTAAGGCTTATGTGTTAGATCTAAGGAATAACCCTGGTGGACTGGTGACATCGGGAATAGAAATTGCCCGGATGTGGCTCAACGATGCCACGATCGTCTACACCGTTAATCGCCAGGGCATTTCTGATAGCTTTAACGCTACCCACGAAGCTCTGACCGATTTACCTTTAGCTGTTTTGGTCAATTCTGGCACCGCTAGCGCTAGTGAAATCTTGGCTGGAGCTTTGCAAGACAATCAGCGAGGCATTATTGTGGGCGAGAAAACTTTTGGCAAAGGTTTAATTCAATCACTATTTGAACTCAACGACGGCAGCGGCATGGCCGTGACAGTAGCCAAATACGAAACCCCTAGCCATCAAGATATTCATAAAAAAGGCATTGAACCACAAGTAAAAGCAGCAGCCGGTGAGTCTTCAGACTCTAAAAATGTAGATAGTCAGTATCAATCTGCGGTGAAAGCATTAATGTCTTAAAGTTTTCCTCCGGAGATACTTCCCAACCAAGAGTATAGATAGGAGGTAGATGCACCCTGATTAATGTCCCACAGCCACAAGGCTTGGGGCCTTTTTTTTGCAATAAAAACGACAGAGAGCTAGCCCCTGCCGTTTTTTATTTGCTAATGATAATTGCGCTGTCAACCAAGGATGGCACAGCATTAAAACAGTCCAGCGACTCAGTACTTATCGTTGCGGAATCCACCGCGACCGCCGCCACCATCATCGCCACCTTCTTTAGGACGAGCCTTGTTGACTTTTAAAGTTCGTCCCATCCAGTCTGCGCCATCAAGGCTTTCGATCGCCTTGTCTTCGCTGGTATCTTCAGTCATTTCAACAAATGCGAAGCCGCGCATTCTGCCTGTCTCTCGATCAGTCGGTAATACTACGCGCTTTACAGCACCATAGTCTTCAAATACAGACTTCAGATCTTCTTCGGTGGCCTTATAGGAAAGGTTGCCAATGTAAATGGTCATGTGAATCGATATAGCTGAGATTGAACAAATTACAGTTCAGAATGCTGATGACTGTAACATACACCCTCATAATAACGTAATTTATAAAATTTTAAGCGTCATCTACGATACATTAAACCTATTCAGATCAACTTAATCGATGTCGATCGATTGGGGTGGTTTGGGTTTATCCAAACCAGATGCACCACCAGATTGTTTGCCCAGCCAGCTTTTCACCGGCTCCTCATTCAAGTCCAAACGCAATACTCCAGAAGCAAAGCCTCCGGCAAAAGCGATCGGGTTCTTCACAATTTCACGGGCGATCGGCAGTAGTTCGTCTAAAAACATCTTGAATTTTCCAGCTAGCAGTTGTCTTATTCTAGATCGGAGTTGAGGGTGTATGCTAGCTTATCGGCAATTCCGGCAATCCAAGCTTCGTCTTGGCGGGTGTAACTGCGGGGAGCATTGGCCGCCAAAATTAAGACTCCTTTGGCTCCCACCGGCTGACAGACTATCCCTTGGACGTTTTCGGGCAAATAATTAAATTCAATTTTGCCAGGGTAAACCTTCACATCAACCAAATATATTGGCTTCTGGGTTTTTAGCACCCGCTCTAAGATCGGCCCCGGTACAACCTGACTCTGCTCAGCTAAAATCCCCCGCCGCAAAATCGTTTGGCCATCTATATATAGAGAGATCGATCGAGTAGCCGTATTGGTCAAAAGCAAATGAGAAGCCCAAGCCAGCTCGGTTTGCACCGCCGCCGGAAAATCCGCAGACATTTCTAAACCCTCTTTCCCCAATAAGACCACCACATCTGGTGTTCTAGGCTGCACTCGCTGCCAAAGCATCCCAATCAAAACCATCACCGCACAGAGCACTACCCCCACCACGTCCGATCGAGATTGGGCAGGGGTCAAGCCTTCCGAAACCAGGCGATTCACTAGCAAAAAAGTACCAGCAATGCCACCCACCCCAAAGGGCAGTAATCGTAAGACAGCATCACGGCTATTATTTACAGTCATGATTTGTAGGTTGTCGGTTTACAGGTCATCAGGCTCAATGATCCGCTGGAACAAATAGCCAGTGCCCCGCGCAGTCAAGATCAGCTCCGGATTGCTAGGATCTTCTTCGAGCTTGGCGCGCAACCGCGAAATATGCACATCTACCACGCGGGTATCAACGTGCCGCTCAGGAGTATAGCCCCAAACTTCTTGTAAAATTTCGGAGCGAGAGAAAGGCTCACCTGACTTGCCCACCAGCAGTTCTAGCAAGCTAAACTCCATACCGGTTAAACGAATTCGCTCATCGCCTTTGCACACTTGGCGCTTGTTGGTATCTACCCGAATACTGCCAATATGGATCACCCCAGAGCTGGGGATGCCGTTTAGGTTGTTTTTATCTACCCGCCGTAACACCGATCGGATACGAGCCTCTAGTTCTTTCGGCGAAAAAGGCTTCACCACATAATCATCGGCACCTAGTTCTAAGCCGGTGATTCGATCGGCCACATCACCCAAAGCGGTGAGCATAATAATTGGCACATCAGACTCTTTCCGCAGCTCTTGGCATACCCCATAACCATCTAACTTGGGCATCATCACATCCAAAACCACCAAATCGGGAACGGTGTTACGAAAGGTCTCTAGCGCTTCTTCGCCATCTGCGGCTGTGACCACATCGTAGCCAATCATCGAAAGACGAGTTTCTAAAATTCGCCGAATACTGGCCTCATCATCCACCACCAAAATTCTTTCTTTGTTATTTTCCAAAGCAGTTAACGCTCCTATATGATGACAATTTAATAATTCTTAACTGTATTTTTTAAACTCGGATCAGTACGCTGACTGGTTTATATTGTGACTTATTTTAATATGTCTGTAACAATTAATCACTTAACAAGCGCCCGATCGGCATATACTTAAGGGTTTTTTAACAAAGGATAGGTGTTTGACGAGATACAATGATTGCGCAGTTTTATTCACACACACCATGGCTCTTTCTGTCGGTGCTAAAGCACCAGATTTTAACGTCAAAGATACCAGCGGCAACACCGTGACTTTAGCTAGTCTGGCTGGCCAAAGAGTGGTGATGTACTTTTACCCCAAAGATGACACGCCAGGCTGCACCAAAGAAGCCTGTAGCTTCCGGGACAATTACTCAATATACCAAAGCAAAGGCATTATAGTATTAGGGGTTAGCCAAGATAACGAAGCTGCTCACCAAGCTTTTACCGAAAAGTTCAGCTTGCCTTTTCCGTTGCTAGCCGATGTGGGTGGCACGCTTTCCAAAGCTTATGACGTAGATGCTGGTGGTTATTCTAAGCGAGTTACTTATGCGATCGATGCAGCGGGCACCGTTGTCCATGTAGACGAAGCCGTCAGCACTGCTACTCACGCCAACGATATTTTAAAGGTTCTGGGCTAAATCAACTCAATTATCCGTATTTACACTGAAAAATCTTGATCGTTTAGCGATCGAGATTTTTTTTAGGAGATGTTCCTGAAGCACTCGGTATTGGGAAGAATAAAGAGGTCTAGACTATGCCAGCCAGTGATAATTATCACAGGCAACACAGGTAGTGATAGCAATACTTGCAGTATGTCTCGGCCAAATATCTCATGTTTTTTGATTATGAGATATTTGCAAGAATATTTATCTAGTACTTACGTCTATCTTTCGGCTCTTCGCATTGGGTATGGCCCAAAATATTCTATGGCCCGACATAACAACCACTCCGGATTTACTCTAATAGAAATGCTGGCAGTAGCTTTAATTACAGGCATTCTGGCAGCGATTGCCCTTCCATACTTTCAGAACAAAGCATATGCCAGAACTGTCCCTACAGTAGAGTCTACTATAAAAATCGTTAGTTTAAAGGCCAGAGCCAATGCGGGAAATCCTTATCGATTAACTTTGGAAGGAACTGCCGCTACCGGACAGGTGTTAAGAGTTCATCACTTAGTAAATGGCAACTGTAGTGCGGTTGCGACTGCGGCATGGAGGAGAAATCCATCCCAAGACATAGATTTGCCAATCACCGATGTCACTATCACTGATTTTCCTCCTGGCGGCTTTTGTTTTGACGGCACGGGGCAAGCTGGCTTGTCGCCGGGTTCACCACCCAATACCCCTATGTCTTTCAAGTTAATAAATCTAAAAAGAAATTCAAAGGCTGTCAGGACAGACATTAGCATTAGTTTAATTGGCGATGTGAGTCGCAGAACTTTTAATGCAGCCAATATTGAAATTCCATACGGAAAATTTGATTAAGCCCTAACCCCTAATAACCATTCCATGCAGAGTAAAGTTATGAATAGAAAGTTAAATACAAACATCAAATCTCAGCCAAAAGATGATGGCTTTAGCCTAATTGAAACTGCACTTGCAATGGTCATACTGGGGGTTTGCCTATCTTTTGCTATTCCTACAATTATGCTTTCTAAAATAAAAAGTAGTAAAGGTGAGCAAAGGGTCGGAGCCTTAATAGTTTCTCAGAAAATTTTTGACAGTATTAGAGGTAGAACTTTTGGGAATATTCCAACGATAGATACCACGGTAAATAACACCACTTTGCCGACAGATCAGACAACTGCTTTAGGTCGCAACTACAACGTCTCTATCCGTTTTTGTGAAACGGGTACAGCAAATTTTCCAACAAATCAATGTTCTTCTGACTATCGCCAATTTACGATCACAGTTAGAGATCAAACGGGCAATCAAACTTCGCCCAGTAGCATAATTTACGAAACACAGGCTGCCTTCACTAGCTTTAACTAATTGTCTCTATTTATTTGATATTTAAACAATCTATCCCCGATTTGATATCGACAAACCAATGAAAAATCGACACAAAAACAATTTGTTACGAGCTAGCACATTCTCAGGATTCAACCTGATCGAGCTAATAGTAGCGATGAGCATTACTGCTACCATTGTAGCTGTGGCTTCGCAGGCCCTAGTACAAACCCAAAATAATTTTAGTAAAGATCAAAGAAAGGTTGAAGCTAGCCAAAAAATGTCATCAGTATTGGAAATAGTTGGCCGAGAAATTAGACAGGCTGGTGAGTTAATTACAGATACAGATTTTCCAACTATTCAAGTAATTCCACTAGATGCAAGTTCAAATCCAAATGTAAGCTTAGTTGTCTATCGCGCGGTCAGTAGCTCTATACCAATGTGTAGTGCAGGGACTGCTACTAGATTGTTTTTTGCTGTTTCCACGTCATTAAATGCAAACTGTCAAGTGCCTACCACTGAAGTAGTTGCTCCTAGTGTTTTTCCGACAGAACAGCAAACGGGCTGGTTAGGGCAGAGAGTTGCCTCTGGAGGTATTAGGTTAGGAATTGTCCCCCAAAATCCACTTCCTATCGGTACGCCTAGAGTGTTTAAACCGTTTGTATATAGAGGTGAGTATTCCGTTACTGGAAGCAGTAGCAGAATGGATTTGGGCATTAATATTGATCCAATTTCTGCTACTGCACCAACAGGCCCTATAGCTGTAGGTAGCAACGCTTATCTGGTAGTAAAGAAAGAATACTTGATATGCCAATCTCAATTAATAGTTAGAACAAATAGCCAAGTACAGTCTAGCTTTGGAAACCCAGCTTGCACTGCACCTAGCACTACTTTAGACCCGACAGGAACAATGGCTACTGTAGCCACTGATATTGCTAAACTTAACGTTAACATGATTACCAGGGTCAGGCCCACTACTGCGGTCCCAGATCCAGCAGAAGATAATTTTAACAATAGTAGTGTTGACGGCCTAGCAAACGGAAATAACACCGCATTTCCAATTACATCTCCTGCTGCTAATGTCAGAAATTGGCAAAATATTCAGAGCGTCGTAGTTAGCGTTGTTGCAGTGAATCCTGAAGTAGGCAGCACTACACCAGCAAACTTTATTGCCGAAGGAATTTTTTACCCTCGCAATGCATTATCCACTCGGTAGAAACTGACTTTACTAAATCTCACCATCTTTCAATATTATAAGTATCACAATAAGTGTAACCATGAGCAACAAAAAAGAAGTTAGTTATTCCTTGCAATTAATGATTCACTTGCAAAAGTCATCTAGTAAAGAAAAGCAAAGCGGCTATGCCTTGTTGATGGTATCTGTAATGTCTATTTTGATATTCAGTATGCTGACTGTCTATTTATTTTCTAGCAAACTTTCTCAATCTACGACCGATGCGATGATAGATTCTGGTAGCACATTTTATGCTGCGGAATTTGGACTAAATCGTCGAGCTAACGATATGAGAACAAAAGTTGGCAATTTTAGTAGGCCCAGTGGTAGTTCACCAACCGATTCATCACCTGCAGGCTCACCTTTGGGTACTAGAATTGCATCGATGATGGCTAATTGTCTTGGCTCTAACAATGCGCTAAAAGGAACTGGAGACCTTGCTTGCACTGAAAGTAGTACTGCCTATTCGGAATCCGAAATAACAGGGAGTGCTGACAAATTTAGTAGTGGTTTAAGAACTGATGCAAATGTGAGGTATAAGACTTTCAGTTTTGTTCAAGATATTACTCCAGCACCAGTTACATTAACGATAATTCCGGCAGGAAATAATTTTGCAGGGCTGCGCTCAACAGATTACCAATATCGAGTTTATAGCACTGCCTTAAAGCAAGCAAATGGCTCTACCGATATATCGGCTCAGTCGATGTTGCAAATGCAGTTTACCGATCGATTTATTCCCATCTTCCAATTTGCAGCTTTCTATGAAGGGGATATGGAAATATTTCCAGGTGCAGGCATGAGAATTGATGGTCCAATTCACTCTAATGCCAATATTTTGTTAGCTCCATCTCAAGGGTTGACTCTTAATGGTAATGTTACTTATGCAGGCTCGATCTACAGATCTTTACGTTTTACATCGCCTTATACCGCAGGTACGCGCAGCATTTATGTTGCTGGAGGTGGGCCATATCCTAACTCACCGGCAACGGCTGCAAACTGCACAGGTGCTGGTGCCCCTGGTGCAACTACTGCACTACCTGCCGGTGCTCCGGCTGCTCTTGGCTGTATGAGCGCGGTTAATGCTTGGGGTGCTGGTCCGTTTCCGATCCCTATTTCTGCTGCAGATCTTACTGCAAGTAATAACTCAATCAATAGAACGGGCACTCTAAGATTACCGCCTAGTGGCTTTTTGAGTAAGGTACAAACTAATGGTACTCCCGGCACATATCATGACAAAGCAGATTTGAGAGTAGACTTTGATCCCTGTAACTCCACCAGTCCTTGCGATTTTAATAACCCTAGATTTAACATTACTCGCATGAATCAGACTGGTGCAACACCTGTCATAGTAGAAGATTTTAGCACTACAATAGGGCTGAGAGAGAGCTTGCAAAAACCAGTGATGGTAAATATTGCTAACAATATCAGCAATAATCAGGGGTTGAGTGAGGTGGTTAGACTATGCCCAAAATTAGATGGTAGTCCTGGAGAACCAGTAGCAACTTTGGCTGTGGCTGGTTACTCATCAGCAATGCCACAAGTAACGCCAGTAACACCAGCAACGGCAGCCCTAATAGCCCTAGTCGCCCTACCTGAGTTGAATAGTTCAACAAATGGTGTGGCTAACAGATCGAGAGTAAAAATTGCGCTTCAGAAAGCAATCATAATGACTGATGCTAATGACCCAAGTTTGACTTTCACACAAATAAAACAACCCATTGCTGATACTCTTAGAACAAATTTTAGAACAGCATTGGATAATGCTGGACTCGTCGATACTATAGGCAATCTTTTAACACTGGCTAGGCTAACCACAGTGAAGAACACTATTACAGGTGTAAGCTCAGGCGTAGGTCCAAGTTCAAGTCAAATCGCAGCATTAAATATTAATGTTGCAACTTCTCCAACAGTTAATATTAATGGGGGCTGTTTCCTTCCAGCACCTATGCAGATGATCAGGAATCAGATTGATAGAAAGGAGCGTGCAACCCGCACTGCTGGCAATAATACAATGTACATCTTGCAGTCTAATATTAAGAGTTTGACTGCTTGGAATAGAGATGGAGTATATGGAGATGGTACACTACCTGCGCGAGCGGCTCTATTGGCAAGTCCTACCTTGTTATCTGCAGATGACAAACTTTTCACTAAAAGAACAACAGCTTCATTAGCTGCTGTTGATCAATTTACCAATCTTAATGCCAAAGATAATCCGGCGATCAACGTAGCAGGTGCAAATTGTGATTATGATTGTTTGGGATTAGGTGCTGCTGATGGTGTGCGCAGTTCGGTTTCGGCAGCTACTAGTCAAGGCGGTATGGTATGGCACTATTCGCTAATAAATCGTAATGCTCCATATAACTATTCATCTAATCCAGCTCCAACCTCACCAGCAGTTGCAGTTAGAACTAACGCTCTAGGACGAAGCTTGTATGGATTTGCCTTCTCTGGCGGTGCTCGTTTACCCGGAGCATTAACCATTGCTAGTGATCAAGCTGTATACATTCAAGGTGACTACAATAACCCTAGCAGTTATCCTGGTGGCATTGCTCCCCCAGCAACAACGATACCAAATCCAGACCCTCTAGATGTGGGTGCCCTTGATCCACTTTTCGCCAGAACGGCTGCCACCAATCCACCCTCCAGAGAGAAAAGACCATCTGCAATCATGGGTGATAGCGCAATAATTCTTTCTAATAGTTGCTCTGATGCCAATTTTAAATCGGATTGCCTTCGAGACTTTACAGCCGCAGCAGCAACTATTCCTGCACCAGCTAAAGGGACTGTCGCAGCTAATGCTGAAATGCCTGTAGCTACCCCCACAGTAGTGAGAGCAGCTATTTTATCTGGAACTGAGGCCACAAACTTAGGTACTGCACCAGTAGAAAACGCTAGCGGCTTGAATAATCATATTGGCTTCCGCGAAAACTGGAGTACCATAACCTTTAAATATAGAGGGTCATTAGTCAGTAAGGGGATTCCCAGCGAGTTCAATGGAGTATTTCGAGCTGGATGTTTAGGGGATTGTGGCGGAGGTTTTACCTATTCCACGACCTACTTCTCTCCTCCATTCCGAGATTTTGGTTTTGATACCGATTTCAATAACGTTGATGGTCTGCCTCCACTCACACCGAATGTGAACTTATTAATACAACGGGTTTACAAACGAGATTACGATCCTCTAAACAGGGGCTAGGTTACAAAAGCCAGTGAATTAAAATTCACTGGCTTAATCTTTGCTTTGGAGAGGGAGTACGTCCCCAGAGGAGAGAGCAAACTGGCAGACGATCGAATTAGACTGGTTGGACTGGAACATAAATTGGCTACTTATAGGTTTCGAGCTTTACGGTGCACTGGACAAGGTTTTATTCGGTTAAACAAGCCGGATCAAAAGGATACTCACCCTTCAGCCAATCAACCAGTTCTTGGCTTTGAGGAGTTTGTAAACCAATATATCGATCGATCAAAAAATCCTTTCTCTCCACACTCAAAAAATCCAGCCCCTCATCCTGAAATGCTGCCATATCCTCAACTAAATATCTAGCAAAAGTGTCACCACCTAGATTGTAAGCCGCTTCATACAAAGAGGATCCAGATGTTAAAGCCCTGAGAGGAATCTGGGACAAATAAGCTTGGTTCATCGGATTAATCGCCTGCCCCGCAGTCCATGTCGCCATATGTGTGGCAGATTCACTAAATGGCCGCAGATTTAGAAACTTACAGAGTTTGGCACCATCATTTACCGGGTAGTTATCCCAAATATAGGGCTTACGCCCAAGTTGAGTGGTGATAGCTTGTAAATGCTCGATCGAATAATACAGAGAACAAACCTTTTCCCCTGTCCAAAAAACCTGCACCGCCGGATCTAAAAGTTGACCGAGAGTCTCTAGGTAATGGGAGGGTCGATCACCAAACACTTGATCTAAAACTGGATCGGTGGAGTAGTAAGTGGGACACATCATAAAAGAGCTAGCGGTGCTTTGTTCCATAATGTGATGGGTCACATCGGCTTGGATTTGGGCAATGTTGGCATCGTCACCGCGCATGTCATCGAATAAAATGGCTAAGATATTGGGCTGGAGTTCATTGATTGATCGAATTTTGATATCCAACGTAGCTTTGGTATGGTCATCGAAGTTGTGATGAATTTCAAAAGGGGTGATGCCGATGCCCCAGTCTATCTGGGTTTGTTGATAGACTTGGCTGAGCTGTTGGAGATTAGCATAGTCTTCGGCTGGCCAAGGTTCTGCCCATTGACGGCGCAGATATCGATCGGCTTTGGGGGCGTAAATATAATATTGATAATTATTTTGCTTCAGGAAGCTGGCATAGTCTTGACGGGTTTGCCAACTCCATGGTCGGCCAAAGAAACCTTCGATGATGCCTCGGCTGAATATTGTGCTGTCCATAATATTGGGAACCGGGATTTTTTATGATCTTTTGGATGGATTTTACAATGCGTGGTTGGCTGGTGGGGCGGGCGGGTTTTTATTTGGGGATTTTGTACTGCGTACAAGATTTTGGATAAACCCGCCCCTACGGGCACGATATCAATTTTATTGTTGATTTGGCTGATTTTTCTGTCGATTATAAGGAAAACCTCGATACCAGGATCAATTTGTGGCTATCTGGAAACCTCTGCTGGACTTCTTCTTAAAACCTAACTGTCCGCTGTGCGATCGACCAACGCCCACAACTCTTTGTATCTACTGCGATCGGCAGCTTCAATCGGAACAGCTCAGTGATCCCCTGCAAAACACGGCACCGTTCATTTTGGCTGGGGGTAACTACAGCGGCACTCTTAAAAGAGCGATCGCCCAATGTAAATATCACAATCAGCCCCAACTCGGTTACTATTTGGGCGAACTCCTCGGGGAAACTTGGCTAGCCAACCCACCTGATGACTCACCGCTTATAGCGATCCCCATTCCCCTACACCCTGATAAACAGCGCCAGCGCGGCTTTAATCAAGCAGAGATGATTGCCAAAGGGTTCTGTCACCGCACCGGGATCACACTAAATAAATCATTGCTCAGAGTCAAATCTACCGAGGCTCAATTTCAGCTTAGTCCTACCGATCGCCGACAAAACCTCAACAATGCCTTTGAGCTTAAATCGGGTCACAAATTACAGGGTCGATCAATCATCCTCATTGACGACATTTACACCACCGGAGCCACCATCAGCGCGGCCAGCCAACCATTGCAAAATGCTAGCGTAAATATGATGGGGATCGCCGTAGCTGCAATTGCCCGTCTTAATTAAACTTTAGTAGAATTAAAATAAATCTGACCTTTTTGTGATCTTAGATACAGTTACAGAGAAACAAAGAAATTAACGTGTGAGATGTATTAATTCCGGATACCTTCTTGTCCATACTGAATATATCCTTGGCGAACGTAAGGAGATCTTCCTGTTTGAAGACTACCAGCAACACACTTGACCTAATGCAACCTATCCGTAATTATCTAGACGGTGTTGAAATCAATAATCCCGAGTTAGCTCGCTGGATTTGTCAGATGGTACCAGCACAATGCCCTTTTGCCCGCGATGTGAAGTTCTTCGGACATCATCTATTTCATATTCCCCCTCTCTGCAAACTCAACCCACTTTACGAAGAATTCGTTGGTTTGCGTTGGCGGGCGCTCTGCTATTTAGCCGACGAATGCAGTGAGTTTATCTCTTAAGACAAAGCGCTGGTAGGATAAGGTTGGCTCTAACAGCACTAATTAACCTATGCCTGGACAGTTTGTCATCAATTTAGCTACTGGCTCTCTTAGCTTTAGCTTTACTCTCTCAGCAGCTCAAGATCTCAAAAAAGCGATCGAGGAGCTGCTGCTGCATTTAAAAACCAAGGAACCGGGGAAGACCAAGCCCCATGCCCCCACCGAGTATCAGTTTACTGGGGATGTTTTTTTTGAGGTGTTTTGCAACCCCAATATTTGGCCTAATCCTTTTGCGGCCAAAGTGCTGGTGACTCTGCGAGACGATCGGATTCGAGTTAGCACCGAGACTGAGCTAACGGCGATGATTGCCGATTTGGATATGTACATTGAGCAACAGAGTTAGGCTGGAAACTTTGTGAGAATAGCAATTCTAACGATCGAGCATCTAGATGAAATGGTGGCCATCGATCATGTTTGTTTTGGCCAGCACTGGACGATCGATGCTTATCAGCGAGAGCTAAACAGCCCCAACAGCCATTTTATTGGTTGGTTAAACCCAGAAGGTTTACTGGTGGGGATGGGCTGCTTCTGGGCGATTGTTGATGAGGCGCACATTACTTTGCTAGCCGTTCATCCAGATTACCGACGGCAGGGGGGTGGCCAGCAGGTTTTGGGCGGTCTATTGGCGCAAGCCGTAAAAATTGAGATGCGCCACAGCACCTTAGAAGTGCGTGGCTCGAACACTGCGGCTATTCAGCTCTACGAAAAAATGGGGTTCGAGAACTTAGGTTGGCGCACCAAGTACTATCAAAATCCTGAAGAAGATGCGGTGGTGATGTGGTTAACTGGTCTCCAGCACCCAGATTTTCAGTCAAAAATTGGCTGAATCATAAATAGTTAGGTGGGCTGTTAGGTAGAGGGAACTACGCAGACATTTAGTCGGTCTGTTGAATTAACATATAAAGCTCTCCTTACTTCATCATGAAACCTATTATCCGCATTGGATCGCTGTGTCTCATTGGCTGCTCTCTCACCGCTTTGTTGCCCAATTACCCGGCGGCAGCTCAATCTACGGCTACTATTTTGCCCGGTGATACCCCGCCTGTTGACCAGCCGATCGAAGATGTAGATGTTGCGACTTTTGAAGAAGAATTGGCTCCTCATGGACGCTGGGTAGAAACAGCAGAATATGGCCGAGTGTGGATTCCGAACGTGGATGAAAACTTTCGCCCCTATGCCACTAATGGCCGCTGGGTAGTAACCAGCTATGGTAATACTTGGGTTTCAGATTACGAATGGGGTTGGGCGGCTTTCCATTACGGTCGCTGGTATCGAGATAATACTTGGGGTTGGGTATGGGTGCCCGGCAGAGTTTGGGGGCCCGCCTGGGTGGCTTGGCGATCGGGCGGTGGCTATTATGGCTGGGCACCTTTGGGCCCAAGCATTAGCATCAATATTAATTTTCCGTCTTTCTTTTGGACTTTTGTACCCCAGACCTATATTACCAATCATTATATTCACAATCACTATATTCCGGCAGCCCAGGTGGTGAATGTATATAACAACACTACGGTTATTAAAAATAACTATCGGGTGAATAACCGGGTATATGTCTATGGGCCTAAGAAACAAGAGATTGAAAGAGTTACCAACAGTCAAGTGGCAGTTTATCGGGTCGATCGCTTGAATCAACCAGGTCAATCACAGGTAGAAGGCCGCAGTATCCGCATTTATCAGCCCAAGCCATCGACACGCTCAGAGAGAGCTACTAACTTTATCCCCAACAATGGCGGCAATCAACAAATTGAGCGAAGCCGTTCTTCTCGCCGCGATGGTGGTGGCTTAGTAATTCCAAATATTCCTAGCAGCGGCAATCAGCAGATCGAGCGAAGTCGTTCTTCTCGCCGGGATGGTGGTAGTTTAGTGATTCCGAATATTCCTAGCAGCGGTAATCAACAGATCGAACGAGGTCGTTCTTCGCGGCGGGATGGTGGGGGATTGGTAATTCCAAATATTCCTAGCAATGGTGGCAATCAGCAGATCGAACGAAGTCGCTCTTCTCGCCAAGAATCATTTAATCCAGTAATTCCAAATATTCCTAGCAACGGTGGCAATCAACAGATTGAGCGAGATCGTTCTTCTCGTCAAGAATCTTTAGTTCCTAGCGTTCCTAGCCCGGTTGATGGTGGATTTCATCGCTCTCACGGAGATGGCGGTGAACGGCACGGCAGACACGGACGTTAATTAAAAAAAAGACCTCATCGGCAATAGATGAGGGGGCATCAATTTAACGCGAGACACAATGAAAGACCCTCACCCCAGCCCTCTCCCAAGGCGGGAGAGGGAGCAAGAGACTTCGCTTTGCGCTCCGGCTCCCCTTCTCCCGCCTTGGGAGAAGGGGTTGGGGGATGAGGGTCTTTCAATGCTATCGTTGAGGTCTTTGTCCCGCTTTGAGTTGATACCCAGATGAGGTCTTTTTTTAGTTGATTTTGATGTTTGCTTTAGACGATCGCCAGCACTTCGCCCTTGAGCATCCGTTTCACGGCTTCTAACAGCGCATCTTCTAGGTAAGGCTTAATAAAGTAGCCACTAGCCCCTAGCTGAGAAGCAATTTGCCGGTGACGATCGGAGCCACGAGAAGTCAGCATCGCCATGGGAATCTTGCGGATTACTTCGTCGGCTTGCACCTTAGATAGCAACTCTAGGCCGTCCATCCGAGGCATTTCGATGTCGCAGAAGATGATGTCGCAAGGAAGGCCAGCGCGCAGTTTGTCCCAGGCTTCTTGACCGTCTCTGGCTTGTTCTACCCGATAGCCCGCTTTGGTAAACGTGAGAGAAAGCAACTGACGAACCGTAATAGAGTCGTCTACTACCAGTACCATCGGTTCTCTTTGAGCCGCTTGGTCTTCGGGGATGTCGCCTATCGACCAGGCTTGGTTGACGTTCTTTTCTAGCTTGCCAGAAGCTAGATCTACCAATTCCAACACGTCAGCGATCGGGATAATCCGGCCATCACCTAGCACTGTTGCTCCGGCAATTCCTAATGGCTTAGGAGCAGGGCCTTGGAGAGATTTAATTACAATTTCTTGCTCACCCAGCACTCGATCGACTTCTACAGCGACCAGATCACCACCGCTGCGTAGCACGATAATTGAGATGGTTTGTTCAATATCTTCAATGCCTGCACCATAGTAGTTCACCCGTTTCATGGGGCGATTGAAAGCTAACAGATCTGAGAGCGGACGGAAAGGCATTTGCTGATCGCGCCAGGGGAAGAACTTTTGACCGTCGGCATTTTCGATAATGCTGTAAGGCTTCACCGATAAGGTGTCTTCGATCCCATCCATCGGAAAGGCGATACCAACATCTTTATTGGAGGCCATCAGCGCCTTGGTAATACTCAGAGCCAGCGGCAAGCGGATAGTAAAGATGGTTCCCTTACCTAGCTTAGATTCAGTGGTGATAGTACCCCGAATTTCTTGCAAACTGCTCATGACCACATCCATCCCCACACCCCGACCGGCCAATTCATCGGCTTGGTCTTTGGTAGAGAAACTGGGTAAGAAGAGTAGTTCATAAACTTCTTGCTTGGTCATAGTTACTGCCCGAGCTGGAGTGATAATGCCTTTTTCGATCGCCTTCTCTTTAACTCGATCGACATCAATCCCAGCACCATCGTCTTTCACTGAGATAATGGTTTGAGTACCTTGGTGAGTAGCATTAATAGTGATCACACCTTCTGCTGGCTTGCCTGCGGCCAAGCGTTCTGCTGAAGACTCAATGCCATGGGCGATCGCATTGTTCACCATGTGAATTAATGGATCGTTCAGGTTCTCGAGAATTACCTTGTCAATTAAAGTATCGCTACCTTCTACGCGCAGATCTACTTCCTTGCCATATTTCAGCCCATTGTCGCGCACACCTCGCTGGAGTCGATCGGAGGTTTGCGAGAATGGTAACATTCTGCTCTTGTTCAGATCTTCTTGGAGCTGGCTGGTAATTTGACGCAAACTGCGAGTGACTTCGGTGCTGCTGTCTACTACAAATTCAATATCTGAAGTAGATTCTCGAATCCGCACTGTCAACTCAATCATCTGTTGAGAAATTAAGTGGACAGGAGTAAATTTATCCATTTCTAATGGATCATATTCAGCATCGCCACTGCTGTTACCAGGCACCATCGACTTAGCCTGCTGACTTTGTTGACGGCTGGCTAACAGCGAGCTTTCTAGCAAGGATTTTTCATATAAATCTTGCATAGATTTGCCCACTTCGTTGAGCTTTTGCACTTCTAGCAACAATTTATCAATAAATTGTCGCATCCGGTTTTGGTCTTGCTCTAAGGTGTTGCGATTGACAACCAATTCTCCAGTGAGGTTATTCAGGTTGTTCAGGTTCTTCACCGACACCCGCATGGTCTGCTCAAAGGTGCGCTGCTTACTACGAGAAGTTTTGGCTACTATGCCAGCGGCTTTCCGTTCGGGTATGGGTCTAGGGGTGGCCGGAATATTGGCGATCGCCTTTGGCGCAAGCGGAGCTATCGCTGCACTTATGCCTAAAGTCACTGCGGCACTAGCTGCTGGCAGGTCAGTAGGTGGTACAGTCAAAAAAGCATCAAGGTCACTAAAAGTTTCTTCGGCCAATAGCCCATCAAAATCTGTTTGAGAACTTGTTGCTGGCTCACCCAATAAGTCATCCAACCCATCTAAGTTATTATCAAGTTTACCTATGTCTAAGCCGACTAAGTCTAAGCCTACTAAGTCAGAATTCGTCTCTAGGTCAGAGTTGATATCCAAATCATCCAAGCCACTATCTAGTTCGCCCAGATCCAAATCAACTAAGCTGTCATTACTGTCGATATTATTCAAAAAGTCTAAATCTATTGACTGATTAGCCAACGGTTCTAATTCAGATCCTAGATCCATATCGGATAAACTTAAAGATATTAAATCATCTGGATTGCTTTGATTATATAGTGGTGCTGCTGATAAATTGTTTGCTGGCGAAGAGTGCTCGCTAAAAGAATTATGGTTACTATCAAAGTCATCCATGAATAGCTCTGAAATTGAGCCAGCTAATTCGGTGGATTGATCGGGAGGGTCGAGATCTAAATCATTTTCTAGATCTAGATCGATATCTTCAGACACTGCTAAATTTCCAAATTTTAAACTTCCAGAGTCAAAATCACCAAATTCAAAATCTTTATCTAATAAATCTATCAAACTCCCTGATGGCACTTCAGCATCAGAAATGTCTAGCATGTTTAAGCCCGCTAGCACGTCATCTAACTCATAGTTGAGATCAGCAAGATTGTCGATAGACTGTAAATCTAATAAATCTAGATCTTCTAAAAAAGTCGCTGTTCGCTCTGTAGAAGACATTGCTGCTTCTGCCTCAATTGCGGCTGGAGCTGTCATGACAGCGCTATGCTCTGTGCCAGCATGAGCTGGTTGGTAATCAGAAAAATTGTTGGAATTGGTAGTGTTATTCACGGTGGTTTTAGCCTCAGTCAAAAAATCATCAAAATTAATTAGGAGTTTAGAATTAACTTTAGAGTTGACTGAGGCTGGCGAAAAATCCTCAATATTCTCCAGGTCTAGTTCTTCTTCTAGATTGCCATTGGCAATCATTTGCTCTAGATCAGCTAAATCCACATCAGTAGTTTTAGTGTCTGCCAACAAATCGTCGAACATTGCCAGTTCTTTGAGATAGTCAGCGTCGATCGGTTTAAGCTGCGGATGGTCTGGGGGTGAGAAGACAGATGCTTTGACTTCAAATGGCTCACTGAGTTCATGAATCAGGTCATCTAATTCACCGCCAGATTCCATAATTAGCTCATCATCTAATAACTCATCGATTAAGAATGGATTATTAAAGTCTGAAGATGTTGTTTCTGTCTGTGTAATTAATGTAATTGAGGGTTCAATTGACGGTATAAATAACGGTTCTAGTAGCGGTGTGATAGCGGGGGAAATCATTGCTTCTAAAGGATCTTCTAAATCTAGACCAAATGGTAAATCCGAAAAATCACTTAGGAAAGGGTCGCTGGTGAATGGGTCCCGATAGTTGTCATCATGGTTGATGGGATTTGGGTTGATTTGAGCTGGAAGGTTAACTGGCAAATCGCCAAAGAAATCATTGTTGGTCAATCCTATCGGAACTTTTTCCATGGAAGATGGTAGATCGGGTGGTGGCTGGCTGGGTTCTTTGTACTCAACTATTACTTGGTCGGGGATATCGGCTAACAGACCACTCCAGTCGATCGCCGCAGTTGGCCGAATAGGTGATGGTTTGACGGCGGTATCGGTAACGTCTTCTACAAATAATTCCGAATCAGATACTTGCTCGAAATCGAATTGGGGTAACTGTTGACCAATAGTTTCTTTTTCGCTAAAGGGTGATTCCATCGGCATTAAGGAGTTGCTAATTGGGCGAGTGGCAATGTCTTCATCCCAGAGATTTTTGGAAGCATCTGGTTTGGCATATTCGGGATCTTCATGGGTGAGGATATCTTCGTTCTGCACCCAAGTACCATCAAAAGATAGCTCCTCATCAAAGAGCTGCATAAACTCATCTAACTCAGAATCACCAAAGTCATCGTCGCCGATAGTTTCGGTAGAAACCATTTGGGGTTCAAATAAGAAGTCGGCACTAGTTGGCAGCGGCTTCTCTGCTTGGAAGTCCGAAGATTCATCTTCGTTAATAACTACATCATCCCAAACACCACTAATAGAATCGAGAGTGTCGTAAGCACTTAAGCCTGTTTGGGTACGAGTGTTGGTGATCGCATTAGGAGCAAGCAAAATTTCTAGCTCGGGGGTAGAGGTAATAGCATGATGCTTCCCGGCCATCACCAACATTTGGGCTTGATGAATAGCCTTGGGAATTATTTCCCGCAACTGCGCTACGCTATTTAAGGGGTTATTCACTGCCAAACGACAGCTAATTAACAAATTAGTCCAGGCTAAATATTCAAAGCTTTCGCCCAAGCTGCCGATTTTTTGACAGATCGGCTGCAATTCTTGCTTGGTAATAGTTTCTGGCTGAGTTTTTTTACAAATGTCTACAAACTGCTGAAGTTTTTGATTAACATAGTTACCAAATACTTGATCGATCGCCGGGTCAGTAAAAGGTAGATCAGAGTCATCGGTGGTAATCTCACCGCCCGATCGCTGAATCCGTTTAGCGATTTTGGCAAATACAGCTTCTTTTAATAGATCGGGAGGAACAGTTTGACTGTGTTGCACCATTTGAATGCTCAACCGCAAAATTTCTAACCCTTCTAGGAGTAAATCTTGCAGTTTTTCATCGACAGGAATCGATCGATCTTTAATGGCTTTAAAAGCCTGCTCGAAATGATTACCAAGCTGCTGGACCACCTCTAAACCGAGCATTGCTGCTCCGCCTTTGATCGAGTGGGCTGCCCGAAATACCTCTTTGATTTTGGCAGGTTCGGCCAGACTCATCGGGAGAATCAGTCCTTCCTCGATGGTGCGCAAGTGTTCTTGGGCCTCATCGAGAAAGTAGCCAAGAATTCTGTCAGTTTCTGCCATGGATTTTATGCCGGAAATTAAAATTGGGTAACAGCAGGCAGTTAATCTACCTTGAATCGTTCAACATAAGTCAGCAAGTTGCGGGCGACAATTACCAAGTTTTCCAACGAAGATGAAACCTTTTGAGCTTCTTGAGACGTTGACTGTGCCTGGATTTCGACCGATTGCATTACTTCGGTGACAGACTTGGAAGTCTCTCTTTGTTCGATGGTATCGGCGGTAATCGATCGCACCAAAGAATCGATGCGGTTGGATACTTGAATAATGTCATCCAGCGAAGTTTTGGCTTGTTCAGCCAACTTTGTACCCTGAATTACCTGTTGAGTACCTTGCTCCATCGCAGCCATTACCGAGCCGGTTTCGCTCTGAATTTGCAGTACAATGTGCTCGATTTCTTTCAGGGCTTTGGCGCTTCGATCAGCCAACTGCCTTACTTCATCGGCTACGATGGCAAAACCTTTACCGGCTTCACCTGCTCTGGCCGCCTCAATACTGGCGTTTAGTGCTAAGAGGTTGGTACGAGAAGCAATCTGCGAAATTACCGAAACGATTTGAGAGATCTGCTGAGAAGACTCTGCCAAGCGCTTTACTTTACGGGTACTTTCGGCTACTGTTTCGCGGATTTCTAAAATACCGGCTACAGTTCTTTCTACCGCTTCACCACCTTTAAGAGCAGTGGCCGAAGCAGTGCGGGCTACTTCTTCCGATTCTCGGGCGCTTTCGGCTACCCGTTTAATAGAAGCGGTCATCATTTGCACCGAGTTCACTGTGACAGCTAGCTCTTCGGCTTGGCGCAGTGCATCTGAAGACAAGCGCCGAGCGAATGCTTCACTTTCGGTAGAGCTATTGTTTACCTGGACCGCTGCGGTTTGTACTTGCTGTACAATCTGGCGCAAGCTGTCAATGGTCAAGTTAAAGGAGTCGGCAACGGCACCCAGTACATCGGCAGTTACTTCGGCTTTTACGGTTAAGTCGCCCCGTGCTGCGCCTTCTACGTCATCTAGCAAGCGAATTACTTGGCGTTGCAGTTCATCTTTGGCCTGCTCCATTTCCCGCGCTTTGCGTTGGGCTTCGCTGTTGCTGGCCACCACGCTTTGCAGCATGTGGTTAAAAGAAGCCGAAAGTCGGCCTAGCTCACCACCACTAGAAACAGTAGCGCGAGCTTTCAGGTTGTTTTGAGCTACTTGGTCGAAAGTAGATTGCAAATCGACAATAGTTTCTTCCACTGCCCGGTTGTATTTGCGACCCATGATAGCAGTGGCACCACAGGCACTAAGTCCAGCAGCCAGCGCTAGAGATCCGGCCATGAGCGGAGAAGGCTTTAGGTCTTTGGGACCAGCAATCATAGTACCGATCGCCACTACTAACACCGCACCAGCCGCTACACCACCACCGATCGCCCCCAAAACCCAAGGGCTTTTGGCTAGAGATGGTTGCCGGAACTCGGCTAGTGCGCCGTTTTCGGTGCTGACTTCTTCACGGCCACCGACCACTAAATTATCGACACCTTTAGCTGCTAATCCAGGACTGGAGTTAATAAAGGTGGAAGTGAGGTCGAAGTTAGTAGGTGGACTGATATTGCCCGAAATTGGCACAGCCTGCCTCAATTCTTCGGGGCTAAGAGAACCCGAAAGCTCTGGGGTGCCTTTGGCTGCCATAAATCCAGATCTTTCTGGCTTGATACCTTCTTGTAAAGACTCTAAAAGCGAAGAGTTTAGGGCTTTGTTACTACCTTTGGGTGCTTCGTATTCCAAAAAGCCCGAGATAAAGTCGGAAGTGTTTTCGGGAGCGTCATCGTCATCTTCAGCACTCCAAACATCCGAAGGAGCTGCGCTACCATTTCCAGTCATTAAAGTTTCGTTTTCATTATTGAAAATCGAAGATTCATCGGCACTGAGATCTGGAGCTTGATCTAGAGACGGCTTACTGTCTTCGGAGATAGCTGGTTCTAATGGAATGTCTTCAAAGGGGTTGCTAATAAAAGCTTCCGTAGCCGGTTCACCACTGGGGTAATCGAAAGCAAAAGCATCGGTAAGAGTTTCTTGCTCGTTAGCATGGAAGTTGGTGGCCGTTGGCTTTTTCTGGCCGAGACTGCTGCCAAAATCGGTAGATCTTTGCTCAAACACGTCGTCGTTTTCAATGCCTAACTTAGCTGCGGCCAGGTCAAACTCATCGTCCATGGTCAACAGCTCAGGCTGTTGCCAAGTGAGCATTTCTAGCTCGCTTTGGTCTTGGGGTAATTTTTCGGGCTGATGACCACCCGAGTCACCGCCAATATTGCTTTGGGCATAGTCGATGCCATCCCGAGCATATTGAAGCGACTGGGGGTCACGGGCAATTTTTAGAACTGCTTCATATTCTTGACGACCCACTTCGTATTGCTGCAATCCGTAGCAATAGATGTGGCCGCGCAATAGTCGGGTGTTGGAGTCTTCGGCACAGGCAGGCAACAGCTTGTCGATAATCCCAGCGGCTTTTTGATAATCACCTTGGGAGTAAGCGGCTTCGGCCTGCTGATATTCTCGATCGTAATTGGGAGTAGAAACCATGATGTAACCTGATTAACTGTACCTAGAGTGCAAATTTACAAAAGATATACCGAGAAGCCTGACCGTGCATCTCACGCTGTGGCGCGATGGACTCCACCCAACAGCGGCGGAAGGTGGACTATTTAAAATTGCTCATATTTTTAGTTTGCCCATCTGGTGGACGATAAGATCGAAACTTGGTCTAATAAGTGGAGAAACTTTCCTTCTCCCAGACTGTATTCACCCTTAACAAAAGCTGAAGTACCTTCTGGAATCGATTGGGTGACGGTCATTTGGTTGATTTTTAACCATTCAGTATCGGCAACGTTACTGATAGCAAAACCCATCACTGTTTCTTGTTCTTCTACCACCAACAAAGAAACTTCTCCTCGATCGACGTTTACCAACAAGCTATCACCCAAAAACTGCCCCAAATCGGCAATCCAGATCACCTGGCCTCGCCAATTAAAAGTGCCCAATAGGCAAGGGGAAGCATTGGGGATCGGGGTAATTCGATCGGCCAAAGTAGAAATTACTTCCCTTACTCCAAAAGCTGGCAGGGCGAACTTACGCCCCGAGGGCACGAAAAAGGTCAAACAAAGTTCGCCCTCTCGTTCTTCTAGCTCATGGACAACCGTTTCGGTATCCGACTCGGCGACGTCAGCCAAAAAATCTAAATTTACAGCCATGTTTACTACTAACCGTTAAGAAGTTGTTTGATGGTGGAGACTAATTCATAAGGATCAAAAGGTTTACAAACATAGGCATCAGCCCCTTGTTTCATTCCCCAATGCCGATCAAAGTCTTCACTCTTAGAACTGCACAGAATAACTGGCACGTTCTGAGTTTTAGGGTCAGATTTTAGTTTGCGACATACTTCGTAGCCATTCATTTTGGGCATCACTACGTCCAAAATGACGATATCGGGAAGGATGAGTAGCGCCATGTCTACTGCCTGCTCGCCATCGGTAGCAATATTGACCGTCATTCCGCTGGACTGGAGAAGATCTTTCATCATCTCCCGTTGGCTGCTGCTGTCTTCGGCGATTAGTACTGTTCTCATATATATCTCTGACATTGAAGGTAGATGGACACTGGTGGCAAAAAAGATGCTGCTTTGGAGAATGAAATCTCGGCGGTGACATCTGTATGTTGGTAACAATTATAGGGATAATGTTCGAGCGATAAACGCTCTGCCTATTAAGGAAAGCTAAGAAGCTTGTCCTGCTCTAATCCATCATCCACTACCTCCGTCCTGCAATCTCATTTTGCCCAACCTGAGCACCCGATTTACCATATTGCTTGGATTAAAATGATCAAAGCTTTGCTAAAAGTCTGAATCAGTTGTGATTTTGTGCTGATGGCAGCATCAAAACCTGGTAGATATATTTGAGGACAGAGATCGAAACTTTGGCCAGCGGCTTACCCCTTCAGGAGAGCGCCGAGGCTATAGATTTCGTTGTAACACTATCATTAGTGTATTCTCAACAATAATGACGGGCTAGTGACGGTATGATTCTGAACTGATAATTCTGAATATATAACTCTAGTAGCTTGGCATAATTTCAGCAGATCTAACTTCGCAACTGTGGCTGTACGACTTCATTCCAATGGCATTCCGTATTCAATATCCTAAAGAGATAAAATAGAATCGGCTACCAACGGCAAATTTAGGTAATCTCAATAACGACAGGGTATGTAAAAATGCTATACCTAGCAGAAATTCAGAAACAAAAAGGCGGTTTTATTGGCTCTGGTAAAGCAGAGTTGCGGTTGCTGGCTTGCCAGCGCACCGAACAAAACTGGAGTGCTATCCAAGGTGAAGAGCTAATCGCAGCTCCGGACGAGGCCAATAATTACGGCAGTGGTGTGCTGGTATTGGTGGAAATGAACGCCAATCGGCAAGTGCAAGGTCAATTGCGCGAAGCTGGCCGTCACTTGGTAGGAATTTTACAAAATCTCTCCCGCCAAATTGAAAAATACAAAAAAGAAGCCGATGAAATTGAGAGCTGGCGACAGTCTCTTAGCTTACAGAGCCAGCAGTTACAGTTGCGTCAAGAAGAAATCTACAGTCGGGAAGAAGAGCTAGAATCTACTCGTAGCGAGCTAGATCGCCTGACTTTAGAGTCACAGCACCTCGAAGAAAGCTTGCGCTCTAGTCGTGAACAGCGAGAAGAACTAGAATCGGCTTGGGCAAAACTGCGGGTCGAACAGGCCTTAGTCGAACAGCACCAGAGCCAAGGCGGCGAAGGTCTGTCGGTGCAGCAAATTTCGGAGATGCGCTCTTTGATTTCGCAGTTGCAGCAGTCTACTCCTGGCAACGTGCAAGAGACTCTCCAAGCTGTAGAATTCCAGCAAGATTTGTTGCAACAACACCTAGACAAACTGCAACACCAACAAAAGCAATCTCAAACTGATGAAGCCGAAATGACTCGGCAACAGCAGCTTATTACCGATCGCAAGCAAGAGCTACAGCAGTTGCAGGCTTCTCTAGAGCAGGCTCAAACCGAGTGGGAAGTACAGCAAAATGCTCTGAGCATTCGCCAAGAATACTCTCAACAGCTCACTAACCGCGTCCAAACCGAAGAAGAAAGTTATCAGAAAATTCTGATGATGTCCCGAGGCGGTGTGGATGTGGCCGTAAATGATCGAGTAGATATTCAGCAAGTAGAAAACCTGCCCCTAGAAGAGCTACAGGCAATGGTGGCTACTCTGCAAAAAGAGGTAGATCAATCCACCAACATGGTTCACCTGCAAGAAGAAGAGCTAGAAGAGCGGCAGGCTGACATTGCCAAAATGGAGGAAGATATGGCTGAAGCAACTGCTTTTGACAAGCTCAACCTAGAAAATGAGTTGACCGACGAACAAGATGCTTACCAAATGTTGGAGCAAACTTTGCAAGGTCAGCGCGAAACCTTAGCCGATCGCCAGTCCGCTTTAGAAGTTTATATTGGGGTGCTCAACCACCGTCAAGGTAACAACAGCGGTGATATGGAGTGGCACGCTATCTTGAGCATTTTGGCCGAGCAGCGTCGTCAACAGCAAGAGGAGCTAGAGCACACCAAGTCTGAGATTCAGCAGTTGGAAGCTACTATTAACAGCACCAAATCTAGCGTCGAAAAGCAGGTAAATGAGTATCTGGTTCGATCGGAAGAGTTGCATAAAATGGAGCAAAGCTTGCAGTCGCTAAGAGAAAATACTACCGAGGTACGTGCCAAAATTGCTCTTTATGAAGAGTTGATTCAGCCCCTCCAAAACCAGATCGATACCCTCAAGGGCAATTTGGGCGGTGTGACGGCTCAAATGGGTGGCAGCGGAGCGATCGAGCGTTTAGAGGCGATGTTGAATGACTTCAGCTACCGCCAGCGAGCTGCTGTATCTAATTAGTACATATCTCAGGATTACCTATTTAATTGAAGGGTGTAGCACGAGGCTACACCCTTTTCTGCGTCTGGATATGTAGC
>JAYSRP010000222.1:0-13009 GCA_043721015.1 Synechococcales cyanobacterium
TTCGAGAGAAAAAACCGAGAAAAGACAGCATTGTCGATCATCAGCTAAAAAAAATCGTCAATTCCAGCCTGATTTACTCCTCATGAATAATGCAGGCTAGAACTGATTGAAAAAAGACTACAATTAGCCTTGGAATTTCATAAAGAAAATCATGAATAACAATCAAGACAAAGCCAAACCTGAAATAACGATCGGCAGTGAGAACATTTTTGCCGATCTGGGTTTAGAAAATGCCGAAGAAATGCTCATTAAAGCAAAACTTGCCCGACAAATTTATATTTGCATCATAGAGCGTCAACTCAGTCAGACAGAAGCAGCCAAGATACTTGGTATCGACCAGCCAAAAGTATCTAATCTAATCAATGGTAAATTAGCAGCCTTCTTGATCGAGCGATTATTTCGATTTTTAAATGCACTTGATCGGGATGTAGAAATTACCATCAAAGCTAAATCTAGCAAACATAACCCTGCTAGAGTAACCATCTTAAATTAAAAAAATCTTAAATTTCAGTGAACTAGTTTCAATCCCCTTGCAAAAACAGTACCCGCAAACATCCTGAAGGGAGATATAACATTCATAAGCTTCTCTCGGAAAACAACAGTCAACTTTAAATAGTTTAATAATTGGAGAGTTTTCTTGGGAGTAGGTCGCCGATCGATCTAGAAAACCATGTCGATCAATCGCGCCTCAATTCTTCGAGATCCATTGCCTTGCAACCATAGAAATAGATCACCCACCTGCCTCTAGAGACTAGATCATTCCTTCAACATCGATACCCAATTCTCGCAACTTAGCTGCCAATAGATCTGCCCGTTGACGCTCTCGATCGGCATCTTCTTTAGCTACCTCTGTACGTTGACGCTCCCGCTCAGCTTCCTCTTTAGCTTCCATCGCTATTTTTCTTTCTCGTTCAGCATTTTGTCTCTCCAAATCAGCTCGTTGATTCGCCAATGATTCCTTCTCCTCAAGAGTTGGTATCCAGTTTCCTGTTCGATCGTACCAGCGCAACCACTGCCCCCTGCTTCCCTGATAAAAACCAGCCCAAATACCCAACCCCAACTCAATCTCTGGCAACCAAAAACCCTGGCCACTAATTTTAGCCTCTACATACTGACCACCCTGCAAACAAAACATCCGAAACCGATTAGAGAACTCATCAAATACCGCATAATAAGGCACCTGCAAAATCTGTTCATACACCTGCCACTTGGTTGGCGGCTTACCCACAACCCGCAAAGTTTGCCCCAAATCTTCCGCCTCTGTTCCCGGCGACAACAACTCCACCATCAAAAAAGGATTCACCCTCTCTTGCCACACCACATAACTCTGTCTTCTATCTTCTGGGGATGTGCTAGCTGGCACCCCGATCGCCAAAAAATAATCTGGGCGTTTATACCAGCCAGTATGCTCAACATCATAGTAAAGATTGAGATCAGCTCCCATAAAAAAGTCATTAGCAGCAGGCCGACAGGTTTCTTTCAACAAATCAGGCTGAGTATCATGAAACTCATCAGGCAAACCCATTTCCTCCGAATCTTCACTGGGCAAGTCATACATAGTAGGCAATGTATTGACAGGATTATTTTGATACACAATTTTCATACCTCATAACTTTCCTGATTCTAGCTTATTTCTGATCTTGAACCGCAACGGCTTGTTCACCAATACATTGAGACAGCAAGCTCAAGCTGAGTTCTGGTGGAATAGCTCGACGGGGGACAAAATAAATGTCGATAAAGGTGGCTTCAGGATTAAGTGGCCTTTAGGTGTTAATTTCACCAAAGGGGCTAGGGCGTAGCTCGAAGAGGTTTTTGTTGAAGCGGTCATGAGGAAACTGAGACATCACAGATTTTGTCAAAGTTTTGGTTGATCGGCTCAGGCAACTGGCAATAGATCCAGAAAAGCTCTAAATCCAGTTCTGATACCTTATAGATAATTCGATTATGTATTTTTGGATACTTGTCAAACCATCTTAACTTTCGTTAACATAGCAAATATAGATTTCCTGGGAGGAAACCATGGACTTACCGATGACACTGAGTCTAGAGCAGCAGTTCAACCTAAGAATTTACGAAGAACAAGTGCGCAACATGACCGCTGAACAATCTCAATCCTTTTTACTCGAAGTAATGCGTCAACTGATGGTCAAAGAAAACATCGTCAAACATCTTATGAAGAACATGTAAATGGCTAGCCACCTTTGGCTTTAGCCAGCAACGGGAAGCCTAAGCCCTCACGTTGAACTACGTAAGCTTGGGCAACCTGCCTCGCAAGATTTCGCACTGTGCCAATGTAGCGTGTCCGTTCAGTTACAGAAATCACACCCCGTGCGTCTAACAAGTTAAAAGTGTGTGAACACTTCAGCACATAGTCCAAGCTCGGAAGCACCAATTGCTTCTCTAGTAACTGTTCAGCTTCTTGTCTATACAGCCCAAACAGCGTAAATAATAATTCTGGATTAGAAGCTTCAAAGTTATAAGTGGACTGTTCAATCTCTGATTGCAAGAAAATATCGGCGTAGTTTACCCTGTCGCTCCACTGGATTTCGGCGATCGAATCCACTCCTTGCAGATACATACAAAGTCTTTCTAGGCCATAGGTAATTTCGATCGACACTGGCCGACAGTCAATGCCGCCGCACTGTTGAAAGTAGGTAAACTGGGTAATCTCCATGCCGTCGAGCCACACTTCCCAGCCCACACCCCAGGCACCCATAGCAGCATCTTCCCAGTTATCTTCTACAAACCGAATATCATGATCGCCCGGTTCAATGCCCAAAGCCCGCAGTGAATCTAAATAAATTTCTTGAATCCAATCTGGCGAAGGCTTAATTAATACTTGATATTGATAGTAATGCTGATAGCGGTTGGGATTCTGACCATAGCGCCCATCCCCCGGACGACGACAGGGTTCAATATAGGCCACCGACCAAGGCTCTGGCCCCAACGAACGCAAAAAAGTATGGTGGCTTTTAGTCGCTGCGCCTTTTTCAGTATCGTAAGGCTGGACGATCGTGCAGCCTCTTTCACTCCAAAACTGGTTCAGGGTGGCAACAACAGATTGAAAATTCATAGAAAATCCGAAAAAACTTGGGGTTGACTGAAATTGTACGCTAGCAATGACCTTGCTGGGAGCCGATCGCTGACTTGCTAATGTTTAGGATCAATGCCCAAACCATGAGCAACTGCATCCAAAGAGCGATAATCTACCACCATCAAAGGATGCGCTAACACCGGCAACTGCACATCTTTACCCACCGGCAATTGAGAACTCTGAGCTGGTAAAATAATCGTATCCCAAGCCGTCCAGATCGAAGTAAACTTTACCTTCGATAATATCGTCACATCACTTTGCAAATCACGTAAAAATTCACTGTTGGGTCGCATCTGCACACAGCCTGCTCTACCCGTAAAGTAAGCTGCAATCGTTCCCCGATGCGGTGCCGATAAAGTTACATAGTGCTCTACTCGATCGATGCCCCCCAACCGCTGCATGTAATAACGAGTCACCAAGCCACCCATGCTAAAACCCACCAAATCTAAGGTAGTATTATCGCCCAAGTGTCTATTAATAAAGCCTTCTAGCTGCTTAGCCAACAGCTCTAGCGGAGCCTCACCTGTGCCCGGTTGCAGATCGATACTATAGGTTTTACGTCCTGCGGCGCGCAGTCGATCGGAGATATAACGCATCTTGGTGCCAGTATCAGTCAAGCCGTGAACTAACACTACCGGATTTCCAGAGTCGGACATGAGAAAAAGTACCTTGCAGGGGATCTTATAGATTTTAATACCTACGGCTCGCAGAGGGAAGGATGTCTTACGGGGATTCGATCGTGTATCATCGATCGGTACGAAAACTTCCAGCCCCCATTGCCTGTATGCCTAACTTTCTTCTCGAAGTCGGAACCGAAGATTTACCAGCAGGTTTTGTGGGCGATGCCACTCAGCAGTGGCAAGAAAAAATCCCAGCCAGTTTGGCAGAGCATAATTTAACTAACAGTGGCGTGCAGATTTACAGCACCCCGCGCCGACTGGCCATTTTGGTAACAGGTCTTGTTGACAAACAAGCCGATCGCACCGAAGAAATTAAAGGCCCACCAGCCAGCGCTGCATATAAAGACGGTCAGCTCACCGGTGCTGGTAATGGATTCGCCAAAAAACAAGGTGTAGCAGCCAGTGCCTTAACCATCAAACCCACCGATAAAGGCGATTTTGTCTTTGTCACCAAAGCAATCGCTGGTCGCCTCACCACCGAAATATTGACGGAGCTAATTCCTCAATGGATTTTTGGCCTAGAAGGCAAACGGATGATGCGCTGGGCTGATGGAGATTTCAAATTTCCTAGACCAATTCGCTGGTTAGTTGCTCTATGGGGCAATGAAGTTTTACCAGTAAAACTAGTAGATGGAGTCGCCGAATTAGTCAGCGATCGGCAGTCTTTTGCCCATCGAGTATTACACCCCGAGCCAGTCCAAATCGCCAGCCCTGAAACCTACGTGGCCACCATGACAGCGGCTTCAGTGAAAGTCGATCGAGCTGCTCGCCAAAAAGAAATCGAACAGCAAATTTTGGCTGCCGCCAGCAGCATGAATGGTTACACCGAAATCTATCCAGATTTACTCTCCGAAGTCACCGATTTAGTCGAGTTCCCCACGGCGATTGTTGGCGACTTTGAACCAGAATTCCTCAAAGTGCCCCCTGAGGCTATTACAACAGTAATGGTCACACACCAGCGCTACTTTCCGCTATTCACCGACGAAACCAAAGAAAACTTGCTGCCCCACTTTATTACTGTCAGCAACGGCGACCCAGCCAAATCAGCGATGATTGCTGCCGGAAATGGTCGGGTAGTGCGCGCCAGACTGGCCGACGGTCAATATTTCTACGAGGCTGATCTGAAAATTCCGCTGGCCGACTATGTAACTAAATTAGAAACAGTGACTTTTCAGGCCGATTTGGGTTCGGTAGCCAAAAAAGTCGATCGATTACGCACTATCACCAAATTAATTGCCGATCGACTCTCTTTATCCTCTGAGCAAAAACAGCAGATCGATCGCACCACTCAGCTCTGCAAAGCTGACTTAGTAACCCAAATGGTCGGTGAGTTTCCAGAACTCCAAGGAATTATGGGCGAAAAATATGCCCTTGCCCAAGGTGAAGTAGCGGAAGTAGCGATTGGCATTCGGGAACACTATTTACCACGCAACGCCGAGGACAACTTACCCACTAGCCTCACCGGTTGGGTGGTGGGCATCGCCGATCGGCTAGATACCCTAGTTTGCATTTTTGGCCTCGGGATGATTCCCACCGGTTCATCTGATCCCTTTGCCCTCCGTCGTGCCGCCAACGCCGTAGTTGATATGATTTGGCAAGAAGATCTAAAGTTAGACCTAGGCGAACTGATCAAGACCTTAGTCACTAATTTCCATGCTAACTATGGCTCGGTTGGTAAGCTGTCTGCGATTGAATTAATAGACCAACTCCAAGATTTCTTCTTTAAACGACTACGCACAGCTCTCCAAGAAGATCGCAAAATTGACTATGACTTAGTAAATGCAGTTTTGCCTGAAAACGATGTTGAGTATGGTAAGCGAGGATTAGCTAATCTTTTGGATTTACAGGAACGAGCATTATTTTTACAGCAGCTCCGAGTTAGTGGCCAATTGGAGACTATCTATCCGACGGTGAACCGATCAGCAAAGCTATCTGTCCAAGGTAATCTCGATACTCAAACCCTTGACCCCAATGGCCTAGTACAATCGGCACTATTCCAGAAAAAATCGGAGCAAGCTTTTTATGATGGTCTACTTCAACTACTACCCCAAACTCAAGCTGCCCTGGCGGATGTTAATTATCAATTATTAGTCAACGGCTTAATTCAAATTACGCCCGCCTTGACTAACTTCTTTGATGGTGATGACAGTGTGCTGGTGATGGACTCTGATCCGGCGATTAAAAATAATCGGTTGAACATGTTGGGAATTCTGCGAAATCATGCCCGAGTTTTGGCCGACTTTGGATCGATCGTCAAACAATAATTATTTACGATCAGCAAAATAAGCAATGAATTTTTATAGCTCATTGCTTACTTTGTTAGCATATTAAAAGTCAACTAAGCTGCTGAAAACCGTCTATTTCGCCCCGACAACAACCTATTAGGGTGCGATAGGGGATGGCAATGGCAACGGCGAAGGGCCACCACAGCCACCACTCGAACTTTTGCCAGTAGACTTGTTGGCGGAAGACTTCCCAACCTTGCAGCCGCCGCTGCTTTTGCCACCAGTCTTTTTCTTATTACCAGTACACTTCTTACCACCATAGATAGCATTTGCTTCCACTGGTTGTAGCTCAGTCAAGAAGCTTTCAGTTCCTTGAAACAATTCGGTACCAGTTGATTGTAGGTCAGCAATTTGAATTCTAGACATATTATTCAGAATCTCCAGTTGTTATTACTCAGCTTTGATTTTGTAGCGAGAACTTTTCATCTCTCTTATAAGCCAATACTACGAAATATTTTTAAAAAATGCCAAGTGGTATACGCCAAATTACGTATACTCATATCGATCAAACTGAATTTAGTTAGAAAAACTTATCGATTCAGATAACAAAATTTTTATGCACTAAGCTTTCTTTGAAGATCCGGATATTTCTTTAGAATTTTTGTTCCCAGAAAATCATCCCACAGTTATACCTATCATATAGAAAATAAGGGATCTTGATTCCCGGTAAAAGCCAAAATATAGAGCCTCGATCTAATAAAAGATCGAGGCTCTATATTACGACAAGTTCAGAATTATGAAATCATCAGTAAATTAACAGTGGCATGGAGGGCAATAAACAGGTACAAAAACAACACTAGGATTTCCCGAGTTTCTATTAGATCCTCTATTGTTAGAACCCTTTTTAGATCCTTTTTTGGAACCTTTCTTAGATCCTTTCTTAGATTTACCACCATAGATGGCATGAGCTTCAGTAGCCTGTAGCTCAGTTAAAAAGCTTTCGCCGCTCTGAAAAAGTTCGCTGCCAGCAGCTTGTAAATTGTTGATTTGAATCTTAGACATATTAAATTTCTCCGATTTTTCGTGTTTGGCGCTTAGATTAACTTAGTATTCTTGCACATCTCGAAAAGGATAAATCATTTGTCTCTAGAGTTGCAACCCAAATGATGAATGATTTGAAAATTGTATTTTTCTTTAAAATTACTTCAGAAAAGTTAATGTGAAAAGTCCCCCTAACTCTTTGATAAACTCAGAAGTATATGAGGGCGATCGCCAGAAGCATCAAGGGCTTTAGCGAATTCAACTCAAATAGAATTGGCTAGAAGCGATCGAAAGCTTAAGATCTGTCTATATTTAGTTTTGTAGCGAAGACGATTTCTAGCTAAGCCATTTTATGTAAGCATTATAGCTGAGAATTAAATTAAATTCGTGGTTTACTACATCATTCTCTGTTAACTCTTGCTGAATTGCAGCGATCTGAGTCACCACTGCTGAATTTTTTGGACAGCCCACAAGACCCGACGAGATCGATCGACAAAACAGAGCCGCAAAATCAATCTGTGGATTAGCTGTTTCTGCCACTGCCACTCCGGTCGCTAATCTCTGGGCAAAAGGTGGCACGCCTGCTCGGGTGGGATGATCAGTATGAATTTGGCGTAGTAATGGTTCTACTTTGGGGTAATCGGAGCTGCGAATTCTGAGAATTAGTGGCTCTAGCCGATGATAGGCGGAAGTATCTGGCTCGATCTGTAATTCAAAGGGAACAGCAAGCTGATTGAGACCAGCGGTTAATTCGCTGATTACCTTGAGTGCGTCAGCAGGCGACGAATTCCAGTAAATATTAGTAACCGGTAATTCTGGTAAGCGACCATAATTTCCGATCGCCACATACCGATCGATTGTCATAATATTTTTAGGCATCACGATCGCCACCAGCTCACCAGCACTAAGCTCACCATTGGGTGCATGGACACAGTTACTAGGCATATACAGACGCAAACCATCTTTGACAACTGCAACTTGCTGCTCTTTCTCAATTGATTCTAAAGTCCAATTCAAATCATAGTAGCCATGGCCGCTATTAGCAGCTTGGATCTGGCTCAGAAACAAGTCGTCATCGTTGGCAAAGCCCTGCGGCTGCTCGGGCGGCTCTCGATAAATCTGACTAAAGTAAGTACCCATTAAATAAGACTGCAAGTGCTGCACCAAAAACTTGGTCTGAATTTCTGGGGCACTGGCTTGCAGTCGATCGGCCACCATTTCGGCTACGGTAAAATCTGGGTGCTGAGGATGAGAGATTGTAAAGTTTGGTTGAATAACTAACCCAGTCAATATTTCAGTTAGGGTTTCGTTCAGGGGAAATACTCTCATAGCGAAGACGGCATATTAGGAACAGGTTGATCAAATATCGTACCAATTCAGGCTGTTATAATTGCTATATTTCCCAATATGGCAGATAAATCCACACTTTTTGAGCAGGCAAAATCCCTGATACTGTATCGCCAGATTTTTGCCGATCGACCGGGACTGCTCAGCGTCTCATTATTCAACTCCGATGATGCTGCGACCTACAGTCAGTGGTTTTGCGAGCTAGCCGATCGACAGCAGGGTTGGCAAGACTACTTGTTCGATCGATTAACCACCGCCGATAACCCCTTCACCCGTCAAATTCAAACCACTGACTGGCTAGATTTGCCGCGCGCGCTACAACAGGCCGTCGAACAAGACATTCGATCGATCCAAGAACTTTACTTTCATGGCTGCAACAGCATTAGTCAAAACCAAACAGTACCTTGGCAAAATACCATCAATTTACCCACCAAACCTGCTGCGGCTCAACTGCGAGCATTGTTAAATGAAACCAGCGACTGGGTGAAGCTGATCCCTAACTTAATCACCTACTACCGGCAATGGGGAACTGGCCTGTTTGCCGAGTTCAGGGCATTTCGCTGGCAAAACTGTCAACTGCAAGGCATTCTAGACCCTGACCCGATCGAACTCACCGATTTAGTCGGTTACGCATGGCAGCAGCAGACATTAGTAAAAAATACCGCAGCCTTGGTGGCTGGGTATCCGGCGCTGAACGTGTTGCTCTATGGCAGTCGCGGCACTGGTAAGTCTTCTTTAGTTAAAGCCTTGCTGCCCGAATTTGGCGATCAGGGTCTGCGGCTGATTGAAGTCCCCAAACAAGAGCTGATCGAACTGCCTCAGATTTTAGAGCAACTGCACGGACTGCCTCAAAAGTTTATTGTGTTTGTAGATGACCTGTCTTTTGAGGCCGATGAAGCTGCCTTTAAATCGCTTAAGGTAGTGCTAGAAGGCGGTGTGGTCAATAGACCCCAGAATATTGCAGTCTATGCCACCTCCAATCGCCGTCATTTGATTAGAGAATTTTTTGCCGATCGACCTCGCCCCCAAGACAATGATGAAATCCATCAGTGGGATACCGTGCAAGAAAAGCTGTCCTTCGGCGATCGATTTGGCCTGACCTTAACCTTCCAGCCAGCCGATCAAGATACTTATCTATACATAGTGCATCACTTAGCAACAGATATTTCGATCGATCCTGCTGACCTAGACTTTCGGGCATTACAATGGGCTACCCAACAAAATGGCCGTTCCGGTCGCACTGCCCGCCAGTTTGTGGACTTTCTACGGGCTGAATTATAATAAGATATACCATACTAGTGGAGGGGTGAGCACTCCGCCTGCTGCGTACAAATAATAAATTTAGTACACCATTGGCTATATGAATGAAAAGGGGGTAATATAAAGAAAATGTTAAATTTCCAGTGAGAGCTGTGCTAAACAATATTCTCATTGACCCCTCCATCCTACGTCTGCTGTGGTCGATAGCTTCGGGTATTCACTACCAAGACTTGCTAAATTTGCCTGATGCTGAGCTTTCTCAGCGCATCATTCGGGAAGTTAGCTGCCGTTTACCACTCGATGCAGAACAGTGCGGCAACTTAAATACTTATCTCAACGCCAAAATGATGCTGATTCGAGATTTGGCTGAATCTGCCTAATCTTTGTTCATCAACAAAGCAATTTTATCCAAAATTTTATATTTTTGAAATCCCTACTCAAATCGAGCGGGGATTTTGATATAGATATTTTTTCTGATCCAGAGATCCATTTAATAGTCGCTAGCGTATCACTATTCAAATCAACAAAACAGTTGGTAACTTGGACTCTTGGAGAGGATTGAAGCAGTGAATGACCTAATTTTATTGGACAATGGCGAAGACATTTTGATGAGCGGCGTGGGCGAAATGCCTGGAACTACAAGCGTAGCTCCCTCAACTACACCAGCAGATGTACCACCAGCTACACCTCCGGTACTAGCAACAACGGCGATCGGAAATAAGAATGGCACCGATGGTAACGATACTCTCGTTGGAGTTCAAAACGATACTTTAGTTGGTGGTGCTGGTGACGACTTATTAATTGCCCGCATTGGGAACAACACTCTTACCGGTGGTTTAGGTCAAGATATATTTCAACTTGCTGGTCTAGGATCACCACGCGCTTTTAACATTATTACTGACTTTGATCCGCTCAATGACACTATTCAAATCGACTTAGCAAGCGGTCAGTTTAGTGATTTAACTACAGCACAAGTTGGCAATGATGCCACTATTAGCTTTAATGGTACTCAGCTTGCCAGAGTACAAAATACCTTAGTAGCAGCACTGAGCGACATCTTGGTGGTAGCCGGTTCTGATTCACCTGTGAATCCGGTGACTACCCTTGTGCCGATCGCCACTAATGCTGGTCTACTTCAGCTTACTCCTAGCATTGGCACTAGCAGCCTGGTTTTCAATAAAATCAGTCACCAGGCTACTAATCGTAATGAATTAGGCATATTTGCCGTAGATAATATTGATGGCACTGTCAACGGAGTAGCACCTGGTCAAAGCGGTTATTTAGCAGAAGTGCTAAAAAGATCGCAAGTAGTGTTTTCAGCTTTGAGTGGTAATGCTGTCGATACGGCCTTAGATGGCTTGGCTAGCCGCACAATTAACCTGCCCGCAAACTCTGCTTTTGGTTTCTATTTGGCAGTGAATGGTTCGATCGATGACAACCCGAACCCAGCAAATGTGCTGTTTTCTTTCCCATCTAGCAATAATAGTTCTCAAAATGCGCAAATTACTCAGCCCGGTGGGATTACCCAAGTAGCTTTTGAAGAGACTAGTGGCGGTGGCGATCGAGATTTTAATGATTTGGTATTCCAAATTCAGTCTGCAACGGGTGCTGCGCCGATCGGCATTACTCAACAGGGCAGCCACGAGATTTTTGATCTTACTAGTATCGCCGCAGCTACAACTAGAGCGACTTTTGCTGTGCAACGCGATGCCGGATTTAATAACCACGTTGGCTTTTACAAAATAGAAGATGCTCAAGGCAGTATCAGAGTCGGTGCTAATTTACTGAAACCAGGCGATGCGGGCTATCTGCAAGCTGCCATTCAAGGGCAATTAGCTGGCATAGATGTGGTTGGAACCAATGGCCAAACTGTAACTAGTAACGGTGATTTCTTAGGTGGAGCACTGTATGCGCCGCTGCTGATTGCTAATGCTGCTACTGCCAATGCAGATTTTAGCAATGTCTATACTGCCTACAGCCTAGGGAATGTCGATCGAGCCGATCATATTCGATTGCTAGGTGACAATACCTTTGGCTTTGAAGACCTTGCTGGTGGAGGCGATCGAGATTTCAACGATCTCATTGTCAAAGCTACTTTCGCCTAACTTATCTGTTGATAGATCCATCTTGGAACTAATAACGTATAACTCCATGAATCAACACATTTATCTGCAATCTTGTTGCAAGATTGCAGACCTAGCTGCTTTTAATTAGCAAAAGGATCCACTATGTTAGTATCGATGTTTAAATTTGCCCAACTGAACTGGCAAAAATCTTTGGTTTTAGGTGGCGTGACAATCGCTGCTTTGTTAGTAGCAACCAGCTTACCAAAGTCTTTAATGGCCTCTGACCACGACGACGGCGAAGTAGATACCAAAGGCCGTAACTTGAATCTGACTGATTTATACGCCTTCCGAGAAAAAGACCAAAACCCCAATGCCTCGGCTGATGATTTGGTGTTGGTGATGAATACTAACCCTCGATCGGTCGCTCGTCAGCAATATTTTTTCAGCACCAATGCTCGCTATGAGTTTAAGCTGACTCGAGTAGCCGACAAAGATGCGACACCTACTGGTCAAGAAGATGTTACTTTCCGCTTTGAATTTGCCGCCCCAGATAGTCGCAACCAGCAACAAATTAAATTTACTGTCATTCAAGATGGTAAAGAAATCTCTGCTAGTAACCTGCGAACTACACCGCTCAATGGCAATCCTGCGGTAAATCAACTAGCTGCCAATGGCTCTAGAATTGCTATTTTTGCTGGTCTACGGGAAGATCCTTTCTTCTTTGATGTAGAACAATTTTTCCGGGTAAGAGCAGGCGCATTGGGCACTGGCCCTGCGGTAGGTTTCCGTCCACCCGCTCAAGCTATCGATTTTGCTAAGGGTTACAACGTTAATGCGATCGCTTTGCGGATTCCTCAGACTTTTATTAAGGGTGCTATCAACGCCACTACCTTTGATGTTTGGGAAACAATTTCAGTCCGTGACCCTGCTACTGGTAGGTATCAACAAGTGGAACGCTTGGGTCGTCCTGGTATCAATGAAGGCTTGATTACCAGTAACAACTTGTTGAATATCTTCAACAGCGTCCCACCTACTGTTGACACTAGTCCAGCCGCAGCACCTGTTGGAGCTGAAGCGGTGCGCACACTCAAAGCTTTGGGCAATAGTGACGAACGGACGAAAGTTTTGTTAGGTGCCTTTTTACCTGATGTAATGCGGATTGATACGACTGGTGCCAGTGGCTACGGTAATGCCTTAAATACAAAAGGTAGCCCAATTCGGGGACGGATGTTGTTAGATGACACAATCGATACCACTCTGAGCGTGTTAACTAATGGTGCTATTACGGGCGACAAT
>JAYSRP010000223.1:0-5408 GCA_043721015.1 Synechococcales cyanobacterium
CCCACCACGTTAGCTTGACCAAAAATGGGGCGCAGACTAACTTTTTGTGGATCTAGCTCCAAGATCGATAGCGGAAACTGCTGACCAGCGGAGCCTTGCCATTTTTGCTGCCAGGTAATTCCTGGTGCCCAAGCAATCTTCCATTCGGCCATCGCCGTGGGAGACATTTCGATTTTAATTCCTTTGCCAGTGCTGATCGCCCTCGCACGACTGCCCAGTTTAATCGGAAACTGAATCACGGTCTTTTGATCTTTACTGGTAACTTTGAAGCTGGTGTTGGTAATGTTTTGGTCATCTCCTGGTTCGGTGCTGCCGGTCACTGTCCCTGGTGTCACAGGTGCTTGGATTAATGAAGGCTTCGCAGCGGTATAAACAGTCAAGAAGCCCGAGGTGGCATCTTGGCTTAAGCGCCAAGGCACCACTGCGCCAGTTTCGACTTGAATTTCAGCTCGATCGCTACCTAATCCACTGGCATTGACCGTACTAATTTCAGTTTTAGCGGTAGTAACCTGGAGCCGATTGCCAATAATCTGCCAGCGCCAACCAACATTTTTGGTCAAGGCCGTGACATCTAGATAGCGATACTGTCGATCGATCGTCGCTGTCAACGGCTGGAAAAACTTCACTGTGCCAAAAGCATCTACAGGCTGGCTACGATAGTTATCGGAGCTAGAGAGCCTTAATCCCATTTGATACATAAGACCTGTATCACTCAATTGCAGCTTATTACTACGAATCCGCCAAGGCATCGAGACAGGAGCATTACCATTAATAATCACCTCGGTTCCCTGTTGACTACTTTGAGCCAATGAGTATGTAGGAATCAAGAAAATAGCTGTAGCCAGAATAATGCTAAATGTCTTAATGGGGGGGGGCGCGGAATTTTTCACGGGAATTTTTGTAGTTAAGTTAAAGCTGAGACTGCACCACCGGTCGGCGGAGATTTTGAGTTTGCTGGGGCATAGAAATTACCACCCGGCCACCGCCCTGTGGCTGATTACTGGCAGTGACAGTGCCTTTATGTGCCAAGACAATTTGTTTGACGATCGCCAAACCCAAACCATTACTAGTGGTCATACTGTCATCGCGCTCATCTTGGTGACGAGAAACATCGCCGCGATATAATCGATCAAACACGTAGGGCAAATCTTTGATGGTAAAACCCTGACCGCGATCTAGGATTTCCAGTTGAATATAATTATCTTTAACTGAACTGTTAATCACGATCTCCGACTCATGGGGACTAAACTTAATCGCATTATCAAATAAGTTGATCAGAACTTGTGCTAAACGACTAGGATCGGCCAAAACCGAAAAATTGCCTGCACCGGTTTGAAGCAAAGTAACTTGCTTTTGGCTGGCAAATGGTTCCAAGCTTTGCCAAGCGGTATTGACAATTTCACTTATTTCTACTGGTCGCAAAGTGATATTTTGACTGGGGGCTTCTTCTAAGCTGTTTAGATCTAAGAAATCTTGCACTAGGCGACTGAGTCGATCAATTTCAGTTAACATTCTGCCTAACCAATGCACACTATCAGCATCTACTTTGCTTTCTAATGTTTCTGCGACCAGTCGGATTGAAGTTAAGGGAGTGCGCAGTTCATGCGCCAAGTCGCTAGCCCAACGGGTGCGCTGCTGCGAAAGATCAATCAGCGGCTGGCGATTTTCCAGAAAGATGCCTACATTGCGATCAGACAGAGACACCGTAGAAGCTTTCAGAGTAATACCAATGCTATCCGTAGCTTTATCTATATAACTGGGGTAAAATTGCCATTCTAAATCTTTATTCTCTTTCTGAGAGCGAGTTTTTTGAATTAGTTTATCTAGCTCATAGGAACGCACTGTTTCTAGCAAGAGCCGCTGCTGACCGGGCTGCCAATTTTCTATATGCAGCAGCTCTTGAGTGAGGTCATTACACCACAAAATCTGATTATCTTCATCGAGCTGTAAGTAACCGATCGGGGCATTTTGCAAGAGTATTTGCCAATCTTTGAGCTGAGATTTTAAATATTCCCGCTCTTGTTGCAACTGGGCAGCTTTGCGCCGCAGTTGCGAGGCTACCGGCAGCGAGATGTTTTCGGGTTGCCGGTAGTCCAAAACTTCTAAGATCGATCGGAGCTGAGTCAAAGTTTTGGCTCGATACCAGTAAATTCCTGATAAAGAGCCAATGGCGATGCCCAGCAGTAAAAAAACAACAGATACCAAGGTGCTATGCTCCCCGTGAAACGATTCCCGACCATTGAATTTTTTTCAGTTTTTCTCGCCGATAGGAGAAAAAGTTATCGGGCTCTTGAAAAGTGCAGTGAGGAGCGATCGAGATCTGCTGATCGGTCAGGCCCAGTTGTCGGAGTTGCCATAGGTTTACCCGTCGCACATCTAAGCGGATCCGACCGGGCTGCTCGTCTGGTAAAAGCGGAGAATCTTGAAGGCTCAATGCTCGATCGATAATTTTATCTGGCTCAGCTCCTTGTAGCTCGGGCAAAATCGATAGGCAAACTTCGGCTCCTACCCCAGTAGTGACCTGGTAGACCTCGCCATCGATGGCCGGTCCGATCGCCACTCGTAAATTGGCAGGAACTGTACCCAAAGCTAGTAGTTTGTTAACGGCGACTCCTACAATGCCTTGAGCTGTACCGCGCCAACCAGCATGAACTGCCGATACCATACCGGTTTGAGTATCAGCTAATAAAATTGGATTACAGTCAGCGCTAGCTACCCACAAAGCCTGATGACCGCTATCAGCAATCAATCCGTCAGCCATTGCTAAGCCAGTTTCGATCTCCTTTAAAGGTGCATCGAGCATCTCAGATGGACTAAGTACAACGTTGCCATGTACTTGTTTCACCTGATTGCTACTAGCCGTCGGCGATATTTGCTCGGTAATTTGGGGCGGATCAAGTGGGGCAAAATGCTTGGTCAAGAAACCATGTTGCCAGTCTGCCAACAAGTCACAGGTCAGATAGGGACGATCTTGGATTTTCCGCCAGTGCCAGTTTGTCATGAATTTTCATCACAGTCGATAGCCTCTAGTGTAACAGTCTTGTTACCAAAACCCGACTTGTTACCAAAATCAAAACTGGCCGAACTTTTCACAGATGCCAACAAATGCAGCAGCTTTTAAAGTTCGACCAGCAAAGATTTTGAGTCAGTAGACCAACTACTAGGCTAAATTACCAACCTTTTTCAGATTGAGCAAGTACGTAGGTGGCTACATCTTCGATTTGAGCAGCGCTTAAACGACCGCCGAAAGCAGGCATTGCATTTTTACCCTTAGTTACTTGGGTAGTAATAGCTTCGATCGAGTTCATACCGTACTGAGCCAAAGCTTCCTTTTTCAAGGTTTTGTTGGCCATAATTACGTTGTTGCCACCAGCATGACAAGCAGCACAGTTAGCGCTGAAGATTTTGCCGCCGCTAGCCGCGTCGCCAGCAAATGCAGGAGCCGAAAAGGCCATAAATACCACTGCAAAAGCCACAGTGAACAGTGAAATTAGTTTCTTCAAAGTAGTTCTCCTCTAGAACAGGTGCTGCTAGGCAGCAAAGATTTTTCTATCACAACATTTTAACCGGCAGAAGCCTTCGGTAGTTATTACCTAGGGCTTCTGTATCAAAACCTTAACAATTAAGTAAGGTTTCGGAGAACGAGGTGCTAGCGAACGGTTTTACCGCCACCCCATTGCTCGCCCATGATTTTGGGCTGCATTAAGATATGACCAGCGATTGCGGTCAAATCTGCATCAGAGAGATTTTTCATCTCAGTAAAGATATCCGCACTTTCGGTAGCGGGGTGGAGTTCAGATATCGAAGTTTCCCCGTCGTAGGTGGTGGGATGCTTCAAATAATCGACCAAGGCGTTGACGTTGTTGCGAGCGGGGGTAGCACCAGACAAATCGCGGGGGCTAAGACCAACGTTAAAGTCAGTCTTGGTTACGCCACCAGCATGACATTGGGCACAGGTATCGCTGAACAACCTACGTCCAGTAACCACCTGCTTCATGCTCATGGTAACGGTTTCACCCTCTGGATTGAGCACTACAGTACGGGTTGCAGCGTCCAATTCTACGGCTTGGGCAGGAAAAGTAACGGACTGGAATGCAAACATCAAGGTTGCTATAACCAGCAGCAGTAGTCGCTTGAGCATGTTTCTCATGGGAAATTCTGGCTTAATAATGATGAATAAAGAACGCGATAAGTTTTTATAGATCGAGATTTATCTCTTGGATGGTACACATCATCTCACTATCCGCTGTTCGATCGCTGCCCAGATCAGGAGATGAGCAACGAAACTTAACATTCCCTTACCAATTGGGGATCACGGTGAGCCGCTTCAGTTGGGCTGTTGTTTCGGCTAGTAAAAAAGAAAATTTGTCAAGTCCATAAACCTTAACCTCGGTACTGGATAAATTAGGTCAGAATTAAAAAGATCTGCGTTACCCATAAGTTTTATGATCTCTTTTAATTGGCGTGTCAATTGGCGCAAAGTATTGATTCCGATCGCCCTTTCTTTGGTACTGTTCATCCCCGGCTGCTTCCAAAAGGAGCCTTCTAAGTTTGCTCAGGCGCAAAAAGATACCACCGCTCGGGGAGCCGAAAAAGCCGTAGCTAAGGATGCAACCCAAGGCAGTGAGTTTAATAAATTCTTCCCTAACGATGCTGATGGCTTCGATCGGGTGTTCTCCCAAGAGAAAAAAGGCTTTGCTGAAGCCAAGCTAAATAAAGGTGGCAAAAATGTGGCGGTCTTATCGATTAGCGACACTACCAGCCTGCCCGCAGCAGCCAACAAATATCAAAAAAGCACCGAAAAGCTCAGTGGTTTCCCGATGCTAGTGGAAACACCCTTAAAAAGCACCGGTGTATTGGTTAAAAAATTCCAAGTAAAAGTTGCCTCTCGTGACGCTTCCTTTACCGCTGATAACCGGATGACTTGGCTGAAGAAGTTTAACCTAGACGGACTCAGCAAGCTGAAATAGCTACAGTAATTTGTAAAAAATAAGGAGTCTATGCAATGAGTAAACCAATTTTTGAAGCCGTCGATAACCTAGCTACTGGCGGCATTACAGTGATGGCGCTGAATTCGTTAGATTTTGTGATTCCTGGCCAATGGCAAAACACCGTAGGTTTTGAAAATACCATTAAGGTGGTGACTGGCACCGATGACCCCGAATATATCCAGGCGATCGGTGAACGGGCGGTAGCTCTTTACAACGATAAGTCTCAGGGCTACCAAACTGCAATGTGGCTCTACGAGACAGTCGATGCAGGCTCTAGTGCTTTAGGGACAGCAGCGATGGCTAGCAAGGTGGGCGAAAGCATTCCTCTATTGGGCTTTTTGAATAAGATTACTCCCAAAGCCGAAACTGCCCAGACGATCGACCTAGGCGTGAAGCTGGTAGCCGAAATTGTGGCTT
>JAYSRP010000224.1:0-5407 GCA_043721015.1 Synechococcales cyanobacterium
CCGCTAAGTTGGTGTATCCTGATCGGAAGGTGATAGCGGCGACGGGAGATGGGGGGTTTATGATGAATATGCAGGAGCTAGAGACGGCGCTAAGGCTGAATACTCCTTTTGTGACGCTGATTTTTAATGATGGGGGCTATGGGTTAATTGAGTGGAAGCAGATGCAGCATTTTGGGGTTTCGTCGTTTATTAAATTTGGAAATCCTGATTTTGTGAAGTTAGCTGAGAGTATGGGTTTGAAGGGGTATCGGGTAACTGAGGCGGCGGGGCTGCTGCCGACGTTGCAGGAGGCTTTGGCTCAGGATGTGCCGACGGTGATCGATTGCCCGGTGGACTATCGGGAGAATTTTCTCTTTAGCCAAAAGTCCAAGGCTTTAAATTGTTTGATCGTGGATAATGGTAGATGATTCGCCAATTTAAAAATGAAATACAACTAGTAGCTAGCAAAGATGTTGTCATGTTTTAGTGCAAAGATATTACTAAAGCATGACGGGGAAAATCAATAAGTCGTAAATCCAATAGTCAAGGTTGACCAACGTAATAATCGCGGGTTCCCTTGGCGTTAATGGCTGCACCAATGCGATCAAGGGCGTGAACATAGGCCGCCGTGCGCATCGAAATAGATTTTTCTTGGGCGATCGACCAGATTCGCTCAGTTTCTGCCACCATTTTTTGCTTTAGTCGATCGTTCACTTCTGCTAGCGTCCAATAAAGACCACTACGATTTTGTACCCATTCAAAATAACTCACGGTTACACCGCCACCATTAATCAAAATATCTGGGAAAACATGAATTCCTTTGGCCTCTAGAATGGCATCGGCAGCGGCAGTGATTGGACCATTTGCTGCTTCAAAAATGTACTTTGCCCTTACTCCATCAGCATTTTTTTCAGTGATTTGGTTCTCTAGCGCCGCCGGTATCAAGATATCTACATCTAGCGCCAATAATTCTTCATTGCTAATAGTTTTGTAGTCTACAATATTGCAGATCGTCCCTTCACAGTAAACAGCTTTTAAGTCACGGGTGGAGTTTTTAAACTGGCGCACACTAGCAATATCTAGGCCATCTTTGGCATAAATGCCGCCCTTAGAATCACTTACTGCCACCACTTTATAACCAGCTCGACAGAGCAAATCGGCAGCCACTCCGCCCGCGTTGCCAAAGCCCTGCACTGCAACTGTAGTGTTTTGGGGCGTAACTTTAAACTTCGGCATTAAAGCCTCGATCGCAAAGAAAGTACCCGTACCAGTTGCCGTATCACGGCCTAAACTGCCCCCCATACTCAATGGTTTGCCAGTGATGATCGCAGGGACTATTTTGCGTTGAATAATGTTGTATTGATCCATCATCCAGCCCATAATAATCGCGTTGGTTTGCACGTCCGGGGCAGGAATGTCTACATCGGGGCCAATAAAGTCGGCGATCGCGTCGATATAGCCTCGGCTGAGGCGTTCTAGTTCAAATTTGGAGAGTTGCTTCGGATCGACCGTAATCCCGCCCTTAGCACCGCCAAATGGGATATCCATCACGGCACATTTGAAGGTCATCCAAAAGGCTAAAGATTTTACTTCGTCTAGAGATACATTGGGATGATAGCGGATGCCGCCTTTGGTAGGGCCTCGGGTATCGTCATAGCGTACTCGGTAGCCCTGAAAGATTTTTAAAGAGCCATTGTCCATTCGTACCGGGATCGAAACCTGTAAGCTAGACTTGGGGTATTTTAAGTGCTCAACGGCATCTTCGGAAATGGAGATGTGTTGGAGAGCGGCATCCAGCCTTTGGCTGGCTTCTGCGAATAAAGATTCTGTCATAGCTATAGCGACCTTCTTTTTGTTCACTCTTTCATCATATGCTGAATTAACCTTGCTGAAAGAAAGTAGATAACTTACTTAATTTATTTAAGATTTATTAAAAGCTGTGATGGTAATCATTGATAGCTAGCAATTTTTTAGTGTTGGTGGGGTGCAATAGCACAAAAAACCCGAAATTTTTATAGGTACATTGGGGGCGGGTTTTTATTTGGAGATTTTGTTGCTGTGCTGGGATTGTGGATAAACCCGCCCCTACAATGTGGATTTGGGTGTGGGGTTTATTATCGTTGGTTGGATTCGATACCGAAACTACTGCTGAACTTTACCAGATGGATCTTTGGCTCCACGTAAATCGGTGCTTTCTAAAATTGCCCCGTGCCACATGGCATTGGTCAGATCGGCATTTCGCAGACTAGCACCGCGTAAATCGGCACCGCGCAGATCGGCATGGGTTAAGTTGGCTCCGGTGAAGTCATAGCTTTGCAAGTTTTTTTCATGTAAATCCATGCCTGCTAAGTCGCAGCCGGGACAACCTCGATCAGCTTGGATTTGTTCGAGCGAAATTGCTACTTTCATTGGAGTAGTCGGCTTGTACATCGTCACTAACCCCATGGTGAATAGTACTCCCAAGCCGATGGTAACTAACGAAGGCGGTTTGTTGGGAGCTACCTGATCGATGGTCTGCAAGGCAGTTAAAGCATCCTGAGCATCTGGATATCGTTGGTCAGGATTGGGATCAGTGATTTTGATCAGCCATGCTAAAAAATTGGCTGGTAAATAGCCTAAATGTGATCGCAGATCGAGTCGATAGTTGTGATCAATGAGCCGATCGATTTCGGTGGACTTGTAGCCGGTGAGCAAACAGACTAAGGTTACGCCTAAGCTATAGAGATCAGCCGCTTTGGTTAAAGGACGGTTGAATAGTTGCTCTGGGGGCATAAAACCCAGGGTGCCTTTGACGGTGCTGCTGGCTGCGACCTCCTGATCATTGTTGCGGGCAAAGCCAAAATCGATCACATAAACTTGGTTTTGTGCGTCGATCAGAATGTTTTCGGGTTTCAAATCACGGTGAACAACCGGTGGTTGCTGTTGCTGGAGATAAACGAGCACTTCTAAAATGTCGATCGCAATCTGTTTTATTTCATTGAGGGTAAACTTGCGTCCTGAGTTTGCCAGGGTGCCACCCGCCTTATATTCCTGCACCAAGCAAAACCCGCTAGGGGTTTCCCAAGAGGTCAAATATTTGGGGATGTGAGGATGATTTAGCTGTTGTAGAATATCTACTTCTCGCTGATAGGCATCGTAGTTGCCCCAGGTATTACCGGCAAACTGAAATTGCTTAACTACTACTGGAATTTCAGCATTTAGATCTTGGGCTAAATAGGTGACTCGACCTCCGTGGACATTTTGACCGAGGATGCGATCGACTCGATATCCTTGGGGCGATAGGTCTAGCGCTTCAATGTGGTGATTATTCATATTTTCATCCCAGGTAATTTATGAAAAGTAGGGCTGATGGAAACCTTTGTCTGTGTTCTTACTCCCCTTCATGGGAGAATGGGGCGGGGGATGAGGGTGATCTAAGAAAACCCTCGTTCCTCAAACCCCAGCAACATCAAGATCTTAAGATTTTGCTATTTTCTTACTACTTTCTACCAGGCGAATAAACTCTGCTCGATAGCCATCCAAATCAGCACCCTTTGCCTGGTTAGCTAATTCTAGAACACTGCCATAACTGCTATTTCCTTTGAAAGGCGAATTGCGCAAAGTCATTCCATAGGAAGCCACGGCAGCAGCAAACTTCAGATTTTCTGAGGCACCCGCTTTGGTCTGTTGACCGATATTGCTACTCAAAAGCTGAGACTCATTAGCCTGTGGTGCTTTATAGCGTAAGTTCACTTGCCCTACTACATCGGCAGCTAGCTTTGTAGGTTTGTCAACATTAGTTGCATTAGTTTGGGCAAATTTAAAATCGGTTTTCACCCCCACTGGAATCACCTCATATAAAGCAGTGACCGCATGTCCAGCCCCCAATTCACCAGCATCTTTTTTGTCATTTTTAAAATCGCTGTTGGCCAACACCCGATTTTCATAGCCAATTAGGCGATAGCCCTGTACCAGGCTAGGGTTGAACTCTACCTGAATTTTGACATCTTTGGCGATCGTGGTGAGCGTGCCACCAAATTCCTTGACCAGCACCTTTTTGGCTTCAGCTAAGCTATCAATGTAAGCATAGTTACCATTGCCCTTATCGGCCAACTGCTCCATTTTGCCATCTTTGAGATTGCCCATGCCCAGACCTAGGACAGAAAGAAATACCCCACTGCCCCGCTCTTTTTCGATGAGCTTAACCAGTTCATCATCATTGCTGGGGCCGACATTAAAATCTCCATCGGTGGCTAAAATAACCCGATTATTGCCATTTTTGATCAAGTTATCACGGGCTACTTTGTAAGCTTGAATAATTCCTTCACCACCAGCGGTGGAGCCACCCGATTCTAATTTATCTAGAGCAGCAATGATTTTGCTTTTGTCTTTGGCAGAGGTAGAAGGCAGCACTAGTCCGGCATTACCGGCATAAACCACGATCGCCACCTTATCTTGAGGACGAAGTTCATTAACTAATAACTTCAGCGAAGCTTTGAGCAACGGCAGTTTATTCGGTTCATTCATCGAGCCAGAGACATCTAGCAAAAATACCAAGTTATTGGGCGGTAACTGTTCCATCCCGATTTTTTTGCCCTGTAAGCCAATTTGAACTAGCTTATGCTGTGGATTCCAGGGAGCATCGGCCACTTCGGTGTTAATCGAAAAAGGCTTGTCACCAGTGGGTTGAGGATAGTTGTAGGGAAAATAGTTCACCATTTCTTCGATGCGCACTGCATCTTTGGGCGGTAATTTGCCCCCATTGACAAAGCGGCGCAGGTTGCTATAGCTAGCCGTATCTACATCGATCGAAAAGGTCGAAAGCGGGTCTGTTTTGGCTGTGTAGAACTGATTGTCGGCGACTCCTTTGTAGGTTTCGTTACTGGTTTCTGGTGAAGCATCAGGTGCTGATTCTGTTGATTCAGCCACTTTTTTTGCAGAGTCTTTACCAGCCACGAGAGTTTGGGGAGCACTTGCTGGTGCTGATGTTACATCTTTTGGGGCTTGCTGAGAACCACGATTATCACCGCAGGCGGCAAGGGTGCCGAGTAGGACTGCAAGACTAGTGTAGGCAATCGATCGAGAAATATTATTAGACATGATTATGAGTTCTTACGGGTAGTAAACGGTTGTGTGAGTCGCAACTACCAAATTTCAGAGGCTTCGCAGACAGAATAGATTTCTGGGCAGCAGATCTGAAACGACTTCTTCAGTCTAACTCTGGCTACAGTGAACTGTGCAGAAATTCCCGAGACTTGGAAATTGATCTGCATAATTTACTGCACTCAGCGAAGCTCTTGGGACAACGTAAAAATGATGGCAGTAGGTGCCAAGATATTTTAGATGTCCAGGAATTGTTCGATTTTTAGACGCTAAAGGCGTTGCCGCAGCCGCAGACTTTGGTGGCTCGGGGGTTTTGGAACCGAAAGCCCCCGCCCATGAGGTCTTG
>JAYSRP010000225.1:0-12971 GCA_043721015.1 Synechococcales cyanobacterium
GAAACTGGTAGTTAAGAGAGTGCTATCGATCGGAGTTGGATCAGTTTTGGGGCAGCAGTAACAAAAATCGCTGACCTGAGACAACTGCTGCTTAATCCAGATGCTCTTACCCACTCCTGCTAACCCGGCCACAGCAATAATAGACTGTTTACTCATAATTTAAAATCTGCTCCATCTTGACTAGTTCTGCTGGTGGTTGTTTTCCAAACCTCTGCCCACTGGCGAGTGATTATGTCTTCCCACTGCTGGCCATATCGTGAAAGCAAATGAGATCGCTGGCGATTCGATGATTGCGACATACGGCAATGTTCTGTAAAGATCCTCAGTGAGAACGATTATCATTCTTGTTATGCTACCTGATGTTTTGACTCTTGACTAGCTCATTCATCACTTCGGCTGCCAGCTCAGAATGTGAAACATGCTCTCTGCCTAGAGTTCTTCATTGAAATAAAATGAGAATGATTATCATTCTCTACAAAATGTTAAGCTGAGCAAGATTGACCTAAAAAGCAACCTAAGAGTAGCAATGCAGCAATTAATACTTATTTTAATAGCATAAAAAAATCTTAAGCCATGATAGTCAGTCATCGAAGCAATTCAATGTGATTGAGCTTTTCTTTCCCCGTGATATTTACTAAAAATCTAGCCATGCATATTGATCAGCTTTGTTTGCCACCCCATGTCGATACTGCAATTATTGGTAGCGGGCCACACGCTCTCACTCTTGCCGCTCACCTTCTCCAAAAAAGCAAAAAGTTTCATAGCAAATTCTTGGTTTTTGATGCTAGCACTTGGCTTACTCAATGGAAACAGCAGTTTAACGCTTTCCAAATTCCTCATCTGCGATCGCCAGTGGTTCATCATCCTGAATCGAATGCTTTTGCTCTGCGGGCATTCGCCGAAAAACGCCAGGCCGAATTATTTCCACCTTACGATCTCCCTGGCGCTCAGCTCTTTCAAGATTTCTGCGCCGAAGTAGTACATCGCTGGCAATTAACCACCAAGGTTTATCCGGCACTGGTGATGAACCTAGAGATATTACAGCAGGGCTATCAACTGCATCTAAATGACGGTCGATCGATCAGAGCGCGGCGGGTAGTTTTGGCTCATCGCGGTGGTCAACCTCACTGGCCAGCGTGGGCGATCGCTGCCGCTCAGTCTGCACCCATGGTGCAAATACAGCATTCTAGCCAAATTGATCTGCGTCAAGTTCTGGCTGGGGGTGAAAAAATCTTGATTGTGGGTGGTGGCCTAACCAGCGGACATTTAGCAGTCGGAGCGATCGCCACCGGTGCCCATGTCACCATGATGCACCGGCGAGAATTTTACGCCAAAATGTTCGATGCCGATCCGGGCTGGCTTGGCCCAAAATATTTGAAAGGCTTTGATGCTAATAAAAACTGGGCAGCCAGATTTGAATTGGTCAAAAATGCCCGAAATGGCGGCTCGTTAACTCCGGCAGTAATGAACCAGCTACATCAAGCTAAAAAGCTGGGCAAACTAAATTTTTTGGAAAACTGCGAAGTGCAGCAGGCTAGCTGGCAGCACGATCACTGGCTGGTAACTTGTCACAATCAGCAAAAGTTAGAGTTCGATCGAATTTGGCTAGCCACTGGCACCCAGCTCAATGTCAATAATGAACCACTACTATCAGAACTCCAAACCAAGTACCCCACCGAGATAGTTGGCGGGCTGCCGGTGTTAGATGCTCATTTGCGCTGGCCGGGAAGTCAGGTGTTTTTGATGGGGGGCTTGGCCTCCCTGCGAGTCGGTCCAACTGCTCGAAACCTGTCGGGAGCAAGAATGGCCAGCGATCGCATCGTACCCGCCCTCACCAAGTCCACGATCGGCCTCACGCCTGTACTATAGCTTCAATCGAAAGAAAAGATAGAATTAGCTGGCCTACTAGCGTTGAAGCTATGGTAGTTTGTTCACTGACAGCTCAATTAAACTAACTACGGCTCCATAAACTTCTTCCAGTCGATCAATGCTAACCCTGGTAATATTTTTAGTAAACACTGATTCGATCAGTTTGCCAAACTGCCAAACTTCTCCATCGGTCACTATGCCATAGACTTCCAACTGCTCATTACCATTTAGCCGCTGTGCTGCGATCATCTCGGCCAAACATTGACCCCAACCCCGCCCAAAATCATTTTGCTTAGCCTCTGCTATCACAACCAGCGGAAATTCTAATACATTCTTGCCGAGCGGCGATCGTTTGGCAACTACATAATCTGGGGTGCCGGTCAAAATAGCATCTGCGGTGATCGACTTATGACTCCAGAGTGAGTAATTATCAATAAAACCTTTGCAAGCCTCGCGTAAAATCGGATAAATTACCGCCTCGCAGCGTGAAGCCTCCGAGCCGAAGATGTCAAAATTTTCCCGATCGAACTCAAATTCACGGACAAAATATTCGGGCAAATTTTTGGGTGTAAATGTGATGAAATCTTTTTCTACATACCTTACCTGGTAAGCTTTTTGTACTTCGTCTGCCGATTTAAAGTCAGTAAAAGCCATGATTCATCTGCTAAACATTACTTTTCATAGTCTATACCTCAATCTCGATCAAAACTCATATCATGCACAGCTAGTATAGAAGCCGGAAAATCTTTCAGATTAAAGGTGATAACTACATCAGCTTCAGCCATGATGGTGATCGCACCCACCCTCACTATAGCTTCGATCGACCAAATCCCCTGCCTGTCTGCACCTGAGACCAAACAAATATTTCTCCCTGACTGCTACCCGCAGCTAAAAATTGCTCATCAGGGTGCCAAGACAAACAAGAAAAACCCTCACTAGCATCAGTGAGAGTGCAGGCAATATCTGTGGCATTGTGCCAAATATTTACAGAGCCATCGGCTCCGGCTGATGCCAACTGTTCGCGCTGAGGCTGAAAAGCGAGGGCTGCTACTGTTTGGGTATGATTATTTAAAGGTCGCCCCTGCCAGCCCAAGGCTGCGTCTCTTTCCCAAACTACAATGCCCTGAACGCTGCCAGAGGCCATTAGTGGTTCGGTTGATGGCGCTGATGACCAAACTAGGTGGCTGATTTTATCAGGAAAACCACTCAAAACCCAAGGGTTGGGATCAGCATCTTCCCACCCTAAAATAGTGATAGTCCGATCCAAATTCCCTGAAGCTAAATATTTTCCATTGGGTGAACAGGCAATTTTTAAGCTGGCTGAATCGATCGGCAGCACGATTGGTTTGGCCTGCCAGTCATAGCTATCCCAAACTTTAATGCTCTGGTAGCCACCAACTACTAACATGCCATTATTTGGGTGCCATTCTAGACACAGCACTGAAGAATTTTCAAAATTTAGCTGAGCCACTAACGATTGAGTAGTTACTTGCAGAACCTCTACGGTGTGCTTGACATTAAAAGCCAGCAGTGGCTTAGTGGGGTGCCAACGAAGCTGCTCAATCCAGCAGCCCGATCGACTATGAGTCATTAGCAACACAAATTGGTGTCCCTGTCGTTCCCAAACCTGCATTTGCCCAGCCTGATCGCCGCTAGCCAAGAACCGACCATCTGCTGAAAAAGCAAGCTGCTCGATCGGCGCATCAGTAGCCAAGCACAGCGGTAGATCGTCGCTAAATGTCTGGAGTACAATTTCACCCGCAGCAGAAGCGACTGCCAAGATCTCCCCATCGGGCGACCAGGCAATCTGAGTTATATATTCATTGAGCTGATGCTGCCAAGTTTTTTTCCAGGTTTGACGGACTTTAGAATTTAGACCAAACATTTGCGAAATTCTCCTTTGAGTTGAGCCTCATCTAAGTTGCGGCCAATAAAAACCAGCTCATTCTTCCGAATTTCATCCTTGCGCCATGGCCGATCGCTCATGCCATCAAACAGCATATGGACACCTTGAAACACATGGCGGTGCTCTTCTCCTTGAATATTCAAAATGCCTTTCATCCGAAAAATATCTGCTCCTTGGGTTTGGAGTAAAAACCCCAGCCATTCATTGAGCAAATAGCCATCAACCGCACCTGACTCAACAATCGCCACTGAGCCAACAGTTTCATCGTGCTGGTGAGCGTCTTCACCCAAAAATTCCGGGTCAATTTCTAGCGCCCGCTTTAAGTCAAAGGCTTTTACTCCCAGCAAATCATCCATCGATATTTCCGCATTGCGGGTGCGATGAATCTTGGCCATGGCATTCATGCTGCGGATGCGCTGCTCTAGCTCATCAACGCTGTCAGGGTCTACTAGATCAATCTTATTCAGCAAAATCACGTCGGCAAAAGCAATCTGCTCCTGCGCCTCGGATGCCTCCCAATGCTGCCAAATATGCTTGGTGTCTACCACCGTCACCACCGCATCCAAAAAGCTCTGGGCTTTCACTTCTTCATCCATAAAAAAGGTTTGAATCACTGGAGCTGGGTCGGCTAAACCGGTAGTTTCAATCACTAAATGGTCAAACTTATCCCGTCGTCGCATCAGGCCATTAATAATCCGGATCAAATCACCGCGCACTGTACAGCAAATACAGCCATTATTCATCTCAAAAATTTCTTCGTCGGCATTGATAATGAGCTGGTTATCTATGCCAACTTCACCAAATTCATTAACGATCACGGCCACTTTTTTGCCGTGCTCGTGAGTCAAAATCCGGTTGAGCAGAGTGGTTTTACCTGCGCCCAGATAGCCAGTTAATACTGTAACAGGCACTGGATTATTGATCGAATTAGTAGCCATACGGTCAAACTCTCAATAAGAATTTTGCTAATAATGATAATCATTATCAAAATATTATACAAGAACTACCCCGAGAATGTTGAAAAATTAACTTGAAAAATTAACCATCGGTTAGCTTCTTACCCTCCAAAGTCAGGGTCTCCATCTTTAGGAACCCTGGGGGCAATCTTGTCTCATTCTCTAAGTCTCTAAAAGCTGCTTCGCCACTCTGATTAAGGGCACATCTGGTAATATTTGCAAATCCAGCTTTTTCCATCGCTGAGCGCAGAGTTTTCTCATCATAGATAAACGTGTGACCCCAAGCCCGCATGAAGTTATTGATCACAAAAACATCGTCATAGTCAGTATCTGGCACAAAATTGTCCGTAGCCCATTTGATATATTCAATCTGCTGCGCTGATTTGTCGCTGCGATAAAGATCGATCAAAAAGGGCAGGTCAGGCGTTGAAACCCGAATGGTTCCATTTTTTCTGAGCACCCGAAAACATTCTTTTAACATCGATGATCCCCCGGCATACTCCAGATGTTCGATCATGTGTTCGCTGAAAATGTAATCGAACTGGTTGCTTTCGATCGGGAAAGTTTTGGTGGCATCTAAACGCAAAGTATCTGTGGGATAAGGCTGATAATCGGAGTTCAACCAACCATCAATCATGTTGAATCCGCAGCCAATATGCAGTTTGCGAACTTGGTTTTGTTGGAGGTAGTTAGTTAGAACTTGTCGATCGACAGCTCCAAACCTGCGGTGAACTTGATACCTTAATAATTTCCCTAGATTTATAAAGGCTTTTAGTAGGGGGAGGAGATGAGTATCTTGTAAGAATCTTTTGATTTCTGTTTTCATGATTATTAATTTAAAATTTATGCTGAATTATCTGTCGATACTGTCCTGGTTTACCCATTGTTTTATTTCTTCATGAGTTGGATCATAAATAATCAAGTTCATAGCATGGCGATTGATAGATTGCTGAACAAAGGATAGTTGAAAAAAATCATTGTAAGTTTCACAGGGAACAGCAAGATATAAAACTCGATCGGGTTCTATATCTTCCAGTGCTTGTGCATAGTTTAGATATTGCCCTAAAACTCTATGGAACTCGCTGATACCTGAATCTGAAGTAAAGCTTTTGATTTCGACTGCGATTTTTTCTAGATTGCGTTGAGCGGCAAGCATGTTATCAGTTCCCAAACAAATCTGCCGCCTGACCGCTTCACTAATTCGTATCTCAAATGGGTCATGAGTGATCAGCCAGTCGTCTTTGAGTAAAGCTGTTTTAAGTTGATTATGAAAGAGATCTTTATCCATAGCCAAAAAATAATCATGGATTCGTTGTCCAGTATAGCTTAGAAGGCTTAGCTTTTGACATGAATATTTCTTCTGAAGTATCGCCTCGACCATCTTTACCCTATCTAACGCAAAAATTAGGTTCTGATGATGTGGGGGTAAAGTTAAGCTGTGTTGAGGCTACTGTAAAGTGAAAATATTGAATAAGCTAAAATTCGTAAATTTTCTGTAATAATGGAGGAAATATTATATGATAAAGACACGAAAATATACTAGTTTGATATAAAAGACTTGAGTTAATTATGATTAGTGCTCTCGACGTAGCTTGGTACTTTGTGAAAAGAAGTAATAAAGACAGAAGCGTTACACAGCTTAAGCTTCAAAAGCTCTGCTACTACGCTTATGGCTTTTATCTTGCCATCTATAAGGAACCGCTCTTTACTGAAAGCATAGAAGCCTGGGACTATGGCCCCGTTGTTCCTGAGCTGAGAAAACTTCATATTAGTAGAGGGATAGATGTCATATCTCCTGCTGAAAGTCCTTTCGGTAAACCGATAGATAATATGAAAATCATAAGCATTCTAGATAAAGTATGGAACTTATTTGGGCACAATAGCGCTGGGAAGCTTGTTGACATGACACATTCTGAAGCTCCCTGGGTTGAAGCTTATAGCTTAGGTCAAAACACAAAAATTTCGGAGGAAACCATGCGTAGTCATTTTTTACAAAGAGAAAATGAGTTAGTTAATTGTAACGAATCTGACATAATGGATGATCCCATAGCAGACGTTTTTTTAAAGGACGGTAAAACAGCCAGAATACCACTTTCTCAAGTAGATCAATTTCTTGAAAACAACAAAGATATCTTGGAATCTAGGAAAATTAAGCTTCCTGGACTCAGAAGAACATCTGAAAGCTCTAGTAATATATAGCCACGTTTGCTTTAACGCAGTATGCAAAATCTTCAGCATCTATTTTTGCATCATTCTCTGCATAGCAGACTTCACAATTTATAAAAAATTTGTACTCTACTAATTCTGGATCGCTTTCTCTATAAGCATATGGTTTCTCTTCCCCAAGAAAAATCACAACTGACCAAGAAGATGTTCCAGAGCGTTTGCTAAGATCTCGGCCATATGCGTAGCCATTGCTTTTAGCAGCATCAAATTCTGCGCGGCCAACTTTAATTTTTATCATGTTTCTTTCACATAAGACAATAAGGGTAGGTAAGTTAGAACTCGTTATCGATTTCTTCCTGATCTTTTGAGTTGCTCATTTGCAGCAAGCATCTTTCAGCAGCTTCATAATCGGCGAGTTGAATGGACATCTGATTGATTTTTTGAATCAGCTTATGCTTACGTTGTTGCACCTGGACTAAAACTATTTCGCAGGCTTTGATTTCAGTCTCTTCTGGATATTGCGAATTCGAAATATTTTCAAATAACACATAGTAAGATGGTCGCCTACCTGCACCAGGTAGGCATCCTAATTCTCTGTCATCTATAATTTCTCCTAATCTATCTCGAATAAAGCCTTCTTTAAAACCAGTTAAGTCACATATATCACCAATGCTTAGACCCGGTTGTCCATCTGGTACTAAGCCATTTAAAAGTGATTCAGTCACCTTTGAGAGTATTGTTGCTCTCGCAGGATCGTCCACTCTGACATTTTGAAATGCGTTGTGTACAAAGTCTTGATCGTTGTGTTCTTGTGAGTCATAATCCGTATACATAAAAAATAACCTTCCTGAATCAAAGTTGGGTTTTGGTGGAGTGTAAGGGAATCGAACCCTCTGGTAGTTGGATAGGAAGCCGCCGCCAGCACCACGCACACCCCTCATAAATCAAGAAAATCGCAGCAATAACTCGAGCCGTCCAGCATAGAGTCTTTGTTGTGATTTTTTGTTCATCTTTGATCGTACCACAGGAAAACAGACATACATCAAATTTAGCTAGTAATTTCAATGAATTTTCAATCCAACTAAAAAGCCAGTGTCAAATAACACTGGCTTTTTACGTTCTTAAAACCTAGTAGTCGTAGTCGCCGCCGCCCATGCCGCCAGCACCTGATGGAGCGCCGTCTTTTTCGGGCTTATCAACAACGATACATTCGGTGGTAAGAACCATAGCTGCGATCGAAGCAGCATTTTGGAGAGCAGAACGTGTCACCTTAGCAGGATCCACGATACCGTCAGCTAACATATCTACATACTCATTAGTTGCAGCATTGTAACCAATGTTGAAAGGCTTCTCTTTCACTCTTTCGGCAATAATTGCACCGTTCTGACCAGCATTCTGAGCAATCCGCTTCAGAGGTGCAGTCAAAGCGCGAGTTACAATCAAGGCTCCAATCAGCTCTTCATCAACCAAATTAGCATTAGCCCAAACTTCCAATTCTGGAGCCAAGTGAGCCAAAGTAGCACCACCACCAGGAACGATCCCTTCTTCAACTGCTGCTTTAGTCGCGTTGATGGCATCTTCCAAACGAAGCTTGCGATCCTTCATTTCGGTTTCGGTAGCCGCACCAACTTTAATAACTGCTACACCACCAGCTAGCTTAGCCAGACGCTCTTGCAGCTTTTCTTTGTCATAAGAAGACTCAGTGTCTTCCATTTGACGCTTGATTTGCTCACAGCGAGATTTCACCGCAACTTCATTGCCTTCAGCAACGATCGTGGTGCTGTCTTTGGTAATAGTGATGCGACGAGCTTGACCAAGCATTTCGAGCTTAGTGCTGTCTAGTTTCAAACCAGCATCTTCGGTTACTAGCTGACCACCAGTCAAGACTGCTATATCTTCTAGCATGGCTTTGCGCCGATCGCCGAAGCCCGGAGACTTCACCGCAGCGACATTCAAGACACCGCGTAAACGGTTAACTACCAAAGTAGCCAAAGCTTCTTTCTCGATATCTTCAGCCAAAATCAACAAGGGGCGACCGGAGCGCGCTACTTGTTCGAGAACTGGTACTAAGTCTTGTACCAAGTTGATTTTTTTGTCGGTAATTAAAATGTAAGGCTGTTCTAAAACAGCTTCCATCCGCTCCATATCAGTAGCGAAGTAAGGGGAAATATAGCCCTTATCGAAACGCATCCCTTCAGTAATTTCTAGCTCAGTCGTCATCGACTTGCCTTCTTCTAAAGAAATTACGCCTTCTTTGCCAACTTTGTCCATGGCGCTAGCAATCATTTGGCCGACTTCGTCGTCGTTACCAGCCGAAATTGCTGCTACTTGGGCGATCGCCTTAGAATCTTCGACTGGCTTAGCGTGATCTTTGATTTTGTCTACTAAGAAAGCAGTAGCTTTATCAATGCCGCGTTTTAGCGAAATTGCATTGGCACCAGCGGCGACGTTGCGCAAGCCTTCTTTGACAATGGCATGAGCCAACACAGTTGCAGTGGTAGTTCCATCCCCAGCAGCATCGTTAGTTTTAGAAGCAGCCTGACGAATCAAGGCTACACCGGTGTTTTCGATGTTGTCTTCTAGTTCAATTTCTTTGGCAATGGTGACACCATCATTCACAATTTGGGGTGCGCCAAATTTCTTTTCGAGTACCACGTTGCGGCCTTTCGGACCCAAGGTGACAGCTACGGCTTCAGCCAAGATATCCATACCGCGCTCAAGAGCGCGTCTGGCATTTTCGTTATAAATTATGCGCTTTGCCATGATGTTTAGGGAGTGAGGTGTGTGGATACTTAAGAACCAAAATTTAGTTCCTAATTTTGCTCTCTCTCCTAAATACAAGAAGAGAGGCGATAAATGCCCTGCGCGGGTCGGATGGATCAAGTCGCAGGGGTGAGGGGATTCCCTGCTTCTTAGCCGACTACTGCGAGGATGTCTTTCTCAGAAAGCAATACATATTCTTCGCTACCCAACTTGATGTCGGTGCCAGCGTACTTAGAGTAAAGAACCTTGTCGCCGATTTTTACTTCACATTCTTGACGAACGCCGTCGTCGTTGCGCTTACCAGGACCAACCTGGGCAACTTCGCCGATTTGGGGCTTTTCTTTAGCTGTATCTGGTAACAAAATGCCGCCCGCAGTCTTCTCTTCAGAAGCACTTACTTTGATAAATACGCGATCGCCTAGGGGCTTAACTGTAGAAACGCTGAGAGAAATTGCAGCCATAAAAAAATATTTAGCACTCGTGACTTATGAGTGCTAATTTACCGGAGGTTGCATGACCACAGCAAGGAAGGCTTGAGTACGGGTTCCCGAACTAACAAACGATTTATGGTGTGGGTAAACGCAAAAATGGCTGCAATGCCAGAGCGCATTACAGCCATTTTAATGGGGTCATTAATTGGTCAAAATATTTTTACATTTTCTACGTCATCGTCCGGCTAGTAACTTGGGCAGCAGGCGGTGGAGTAGCCGGAGAAGAAAAGGCGATCGCCGTTACCGGTAGGGTCAGGGTAATCAGAGCAATCACAGTCCCCACAAATTCTTCCCATTTACGGGTGGGAGCGGGCAGCGGTTTAGCAGACGTAGCAGGGTCCATGTAGGATCTTTCAGAATTCAACATTGACGACAAACCAAAGATTTGTACATCACTATTACCTATTGTACCCATTACTTTTGTAGATGTTGATACCTTCACCGTAAATTCTTAAGATTTAAGCAGTTTTTGTTGCGATCGATAGAAGTCACCCAGTAAGTATAAAGACCCAGACATCACCACTGGTGCAGAATGTTCGTAGGCTGTAGTCAAGCCACTCGGCCAATTGTCGTAGGTTTGAGCATGGATATTTGGATAGATTGATCGCACTACATCCATTAACTCGGCAGGGGTAGCTGTTAGCTCATCTGGCACCGGAACTAAGTGAACCTGGTCATCTGGTCGCAGCAGCGCCTGTAAAATCGGCAAATGCTCCTTGGTATTCAACATCCCAATCACCCAAGTTACTGGCTGCTGCCAGCGATCGACATAATTGCGCAGAGCGATCGCCGACTCTGGGTTATGGGCACCGTCAACTAAGAGCTTTTGCCCCTGCCACTCAGTTGAATGCATTCGGCCTAACCATTGGGTGTTAGCAATGCCTGTTTGGATATGGGCTGGACTAATTTGCCAGCCTTGAGCGGTGAGTTGCTTAACAACTGCGATCGCCAGCGCAGAATTATGGAGTTGAATATCTCCTAGCAAAGGCAGCTCATATATCAATTCACCCACCTGAGCCTGACCTGGATTGATTTCTGTAGCTGGGATAATCTGAGTGCAAGGAGCGTGGAGTTCCTTGGCGCGCTGAGTAATTACTTGGGTAGCCTCGATCGGCAGTTGACCAATCACCACCGGACAGCCCGGTTTAATAATTCCAGCTTTCTCACCAGCAATCTCAGGGATAGTCTCGCCTAACTGCTGCCAATGTTCGCGGCTGATACTGGTAATCACGCTGACTAGGGGCTTGCTCACCGTGTTGGTGGCATCCAGTCTGCCGCCCAAGCCTACTTCCATGATGGCAATATCGACTTTTTCGCTGGCAAAGTACGACCAGGCAGCAGCGGTGATTAGTTCAAACTTGGTTAGTGGTTCTGGCGATGCTGCCTGGACATTTTGTAAGACAGTAGTTAATCGATCGGTGGCGATCGGCTGGTTATTAATGCAAATCCGCTCGTTCCAGTCCACCAAATGAGGAGAAGTATAGCGCCCCACCCGATAGCCAGCAGTGACTAAGATCGTCGATAAATAGGCGCAGACCGAGCCTTTGCCATTGCTGCCCGCTACATGAATGACCGAGATCTGGTCTTGGGGATTGCCCAAGATATTCATCATTGCTTGAATCCTTTCTAGTCCTAAACTCATGCCAGTCCGTTGCCAGGGAGTCAAAATCGTATCTAAATCCACCATATTGGAATTCACTTTAATTTTTTGGAATGCGCAGTTTGTAAACATTTAAGTTCAAAAATCTGGACAGACTAAACTTTTGTTGCAGTCTGTTACTAAACAACGCAAAACGTTATTTACTGTATCTAATAAAAAATAGGAGTAAGTAATTATGCCTTATGTTAACGATGGCGCTGGTAAGCTCGATAATTTTCCGAAAGAGCCAGAGATGTACCAAGCAGAACCTGTTTCAGATAATCAAAAACGGAATTTTGTGATCACGGGCGTAATTGGCCTATTGTTAGTTGCTGGCATGATTGCAGTGTCTTTCACGCTTTCTTGAACCTCACACCTCAATTCAGCGGGGAAAGCTATGTGGCTGAGCTTTCCCCTTAAATTTACCTACCAGAACTCTGAGTTAAAGCCCAGCGCAGTCGGGTTAGGTTCGCCGTTTGCAATAGCCCCAATGGCAACATCGAAATTCCTTCTAGCCTAGATTGCAGCCAGCCGTCACCCCAATACCATTCTTGGTAGCCGTCAATGCCCGCCGAGAGAATTATGCGTAGACTGTCGATCGAGGCCACGCTGACTAGCTGTTCTACCTTGATTAGGCCAAGTTTGATCGAAAAATTGCTTTGCACCCGCAATAAATCGTCATTTTCTAAAGAAAGCTTTGCCGGAGCCAACCACTGGCGCAGACAGACTGGAGACAAGAGCTGTTGCCGGATTGCTGTTGCAGTGGCCGCCACTTCGATGCGGATCTGACTTTGCTGAAAATTTCCTAGCATGTTTTATTTTTGCGGCTATACTGCTAATCTTGGATTGTAAAATATTCTATCGCGCCCAGATTAGAATTTCAGCCAATACATCATCATCTGTAAAGAGCAGCCTCCTTTCAGTAGGCTTTCCTGCAAATACCATGCCTCTCTATCCCGCCGTTTCTGACGATTTGAGTCAACTGCTGATTGATACTGCTGAGCAGCTTGCTCATAAACTGCCTAATCTGACGGCAGGGCTAGTATCTGGTTCTGGCTTTTGCGCCTTTATCCCTGCCGATTTGAAGGCAGATAAACACTGCGCTGAAATTATCGATCGATATCAAGCCGAAGATAGCCAAAAGAATTTGGATGAGCTGCACCGAGACATCCTCAACTGCC
>JAYSRP010000226.1:0-2689 GCA_043721015.1 Synechococcales cyanobacterium
GATGGCTACGTTTTTCCTAAATGTTTATATTATTTTAAGCTTTGTTAACAATTATAGAGGATCAATTGCGGAACATTGCATCTGGTTATACATATTGCTACTGCAAGATAGTCTTGGAGACGATCCTAGTTTTTTTCTTGTCGCTTTCGGATAGCTCTTGGCCAGCTTGCAATTGGGTTGCACTGCTTTGTAAGACGGTGGCACCACCCACATCACCCATTTGCAGCGCAGTTTTAGCGGCAGTTTGCAGCATGGTCGCTGCACCAGATCGATCGCCCTGTTGCAGTTTTTGTTCGGCCAGTTGGGTTTGACGATACTTGGCTAAAGCCAGAGCATATTGTTGCACGCTAGCATCGGGCATGGCCTGCCAGCCAGCTACGGCTTCCGATCTTACTGTCACAGCGTCTGACTGTAATCCATTTTTACCCAAGGTAGGATCGTCATAAGATACCTGCAAATTCATCAAGGGCTGCATACCAGGAGGAAACTGACCAGCATAAATATTCAGCAGCACTACCCGAGGAATATTAGTCATCAAATCTCCTAGCCTTACCAGGAATTGATCGCCTTCGGTCTGTACGGGGAGTTCGATCGTGTCGGGGGCTACTTGAGCGATCGGCTTTAGCTCTGCTAAGCGCACTCGGGGCTGAAGGGTAATTTGCAAATAGGCGTTATTTAAACCCACCGACTGGATGCGGCTAAAGATTCGGCCAAACTCAGCGATCGCATTCTCGGGTTTTTCAATATAGGCCAGGGTGCCACCAGCGACATCGGCAATTTTTTCTAAAATATTCTGGTTCCAATGCTCACCAAAGCCCAGGGTATGCAGGGTAATTTTGTCTTTGTTGGAGTCAGCGGCAAACCTGATGCAGAGATCGTTGTTGCCATGTTCGTTTTCACCGTCGGTCAAAATAAAGGCGTGAGCAGTGCCTTCGGTAGGAGTTGCACTAATTTCGCGGATGCCTAGCTTGATGCCTTCGTCGATCGAGGTGCCACCGCCAGCTTGCAGGTTATTGATTTTGCTCGCTAAAACGCTGGGATCTGTCCCCACTAGTTGATTAGAAATAACAGTTTTGGCTTGGTGATCGAAAGATACTACCGACAGCCGGTCGTGAGGGCGAAGCTGGTAAATTAACTGTTGAGCAGCTTTTTTGACTGTTTCGAGGGGTAAGCCCTTCATTGATCCACTGCAATCTAAAATCAGCCCCAAATTTATGGGCAACTGACTGCCACCAGCCGCATCGGCCAGGGCGGCGATCGACACGGCGAGCTGGCGCTGATTACTATTTTGATTAATATCTAAACGCGGATCACTCAGCGTTGCTTTCAAGTTAACCTGCATGTTCGGCCTCACTAGGTGTCTTCTTCATATCTTAAAGATAACCAAGAAGGGGGCAGGGAGGACAGTTGTGATTAATTTATGTAGAATTGCCTAAACCTGAGATTGCTGCATAAACGGACTATCTCGCTCAAAGCGGCGCATTAGGTAAGCCACGGCAAAGTCCCCATTGGGTTCTTCGGTTAAAATCTCGGCTAGTTCAAAGACTTGCTGAGCAATATCAATCCCCAGTTTTTCGATCACGGCTTCTTTTTCGTTGAGCAACATCTGCGCCGATCGAACTTGGCTTTGCCAGGTGCCCGAAGACAGAATTTCGATTTGGTCATGGAGCTTAAGCTGCTGTAAAATCGCTGCTTCATCTTGGTCAAACCAAACACCATTACAAGAAAGACATTGTTCTAAATAAAAGAATGGCTCGGTGCTGACTCTGGTACGAGATAAAATGCGCTGACAGACGGGACATAAACCAGTTTTGGTGTCATTTTCTGCCGGAACTTTATAGGCCGTTAAGTTAGCCCGCAATACTTTCATTGGATCAACGGTGGTGCGGTTCTGAGCTTGTCGCCACTGCTGATATTCGTCTCCGTCTACCCATTGACCAGAACAGGTTCCACAAGCATCGGCTTTTAGGCTGCCAAAGAGTTGTGTGTTAGTAAGGAGTTCTTTGCACTTGGGACATTGCATAGGTCGAAAATTGAAATACCTAAAGAGTGACTCGGTTAAAATTTAGCATGAATTGGTAGCTCTAACGGGGTTGTGCCAAGTTTTTAAATTTGGTTAGGCCAGGATCGAAGACTAGCTTGACTACTCCCGTTGGACCGTTCCGATGTTTGGTCACAATTAATTCGGTGATATCTCGATCGGGGGTGTCTGGATTGTAGTAGGCATCCCGATATAGCATAATAACCAGGTCGGCATCCTGCTCAATACTGCCACTTTCGCGCAAGTCCGACATCATTGGTCTTTTATTGTTTCTCGATTCTACACTACGGCTGAGCTGCGATAAAGCAATAATCGGCACATTTAATTCCCTGGCCAAGCCCTTCAGGCTACGAGTAATTTTAGATATTTCTTGCACTCGGTTGTCACTGCTGCCCTCCATGAGCTGCAAATAGTCCAGCATAATTAAACCCAAAGGCTTACCTGTTTCGGCTTGCAGGCGGCGGGCTTGGCTGCGCATTTGCATCACCATCATGTTGGCGGTGTCATCAATGTAAATCGGTAATTCAGCAATTTTGTCGATCGCTGCATGAACTTGTTCCCATTCATTCTGGCTAATTCGCCCTGCTCGCAACCGATTACTATCGACTCGTGCTTCTCCAGCTAGCATCCGCTGCACTAACTGCTCTT
>JAYSRP010000227.1:0-30568 GCA_043721015.1 Synechococcales cyanobacterium
CTTATGTTGGCGCTGGCCTCAATGTAAATACTGGCGATAATACAAATAATGGAGCCAACATCTCTGGCTACGCGTTCGGCGGAGTAGATTACTCTTTAACTGATCAATTCGCCCTCAAAGGTAGTGTAACGTTCCCATTCAGGTCAGAGTACGCTACCAACTTTACAGTTGGCATTGGCTACCAATACTAACAGTTCTCTCTATCGATCGACAGAGAAACAAATACGACTTTCTATAGATACAAATGCCCCGGAAAGCACAATATCATACGAGAAGTCCACTGTAAAATATACAATCACTATAGGAAAGCATCATGAGTACTGAAGATCGCGCCAAAGCAGCAGTCCAAAATATGAAAGGCAAAGCTAAAGAAGCCGTAGGTGCAGTCACTGACGACCCCAAAACCGAAAATGCAGGCAAAGCTGAGCAATTGGTAGCTAAAGTCCGTGACGGCGTTGAAGATGCCAAAGATGGCATCGCAGACGCGGCTAAAAAAGTAGCAGCCAAAGTGCATGACGGAATTGAACATGCCAAAGATGAGCTGAAGAAGTAACCTAGTTACTTACTTTTAGTTCTCAGCTAGTGAAAGCCTCCAGCCTCTGGCAGACTTTCACTAGCTACCCAAAAATACCGAATTCCCTATATTTATTCTCAGGGAATTCTTGCAGGGGAGTAGTAAGAGCCAAATTTAGATTAGCGAGATAACCATGAGACTAGAAAAAAGCATTGACTCTAGATATGCTATCAACTGCTACAACCGTGGCAACATAGAACTAAGAACCGGTGATAGAGCAGCCGCCATTAAAGACTATAGTTGCGCTATCATCAACAACCCTAACTTTGTTGCAGCTTACCATAACCGAGGAACTGCCAAGGCTAAGTCTGGCGACACGAAAGGAGCGATCGAAGACTATGATCGGGCAATTGAACTCGACCCAAATCTTGCAGATGCCTATAGCAATCGCAGTCGGGCAAAGTTCGAAATTGGCGATCAACAAGGTGCATCAGCCGATTACTACCACGCAGTTAATATTAAACAAAACTAATACTGTGAAATCATGACTAAGAAAATTACCTTCACTAAATCAATTAGAAGAAATAGAGTAGCGCCAAGCTACACTAACTCACTCAGCCTTACCAAACACGATGACCAAAAGTTTTCTTTGAGCAAGGCCGTTGAAAAGATAGCCCGCGAAATTAATAAGATTTTGGATCACGGCTATTCCCGCGAAGATGTCGCTGCCATATTGGGCGATGACAATATTGGAACCATCAAAGAGACAGCAAGCAATAACAGTATTTCTAATATTGCGATCGAACTACTCCCGAAGTCAGAGTCTTTCAGTGAAAGCCCCCACTTTCATGTGATGGCTTCCTATAACGATAGCAATCGAGTGCCAGATCATGCAACTCGTTGGAATTCCCGATAGGCGCTTATGAGATAGATGAACAATAGCAAGCCCATCCCAGAAAGAGAACATCAACATCTAGTGCTAATCATTCAAGTGTCTTGGTCTTGCTAAAAATCCAAGACACTTCGATCTAATTTTTCTGGATATCAATCATGCTGCAAGTAAGCACCTTCATTTTTGGCGATTAGGGCTGAGAAAAATATTCGTTGTGTTTTAACACCATGTTTCAAAAAATTTTAATGGCAATCGGTGATTCTACTGAATCAGAAGAAATTTTAACAGCAGGCTTAACGCTAGCTGAAAAGTATGATGCTCAAATCTTATTACTTCATGTCTTAAATCCGCTGACACCACATGGTTTTGAAACAGTGGCAAGTCCTTTAGTCGGTGGAATTCTACCAATTATTGACGATGCTTCTATCCGGCATTATTTGGAAGAATGGAAAGAATATACCAACCTTAGCCTAGAAAAACTTCAATGTTATGCACAGCAGGCAAACGAGCGAAGCATCAAAAACGACATTTTACAAAGTTTTGGAGATTCTGGCCCCATGATCTGTGATGCAGCAAGAAAATGGTCAGCAGATTTGATCGTAATGGGGCGAAATCAGAAATCAGTATTAAATGAGCTGTTCCTAGGCAGCACTAGTAGCTATATTTTACATAAAGCATTTTGCTCGGTGATGGTAATTCATTTGTCTTAGCTGATACTAGAAATTATGTCAAGTCTATCTTTAGAAAGATATTTGTTTTTGATTCATACCTAACATAGACGAAGATTCTTCACGGTTTTTACCTCGATCGGAAGACTGTTTTCCATAAATTAGATTGATAGAATTTAGCTATAAACCCTTTGCAAATGCCACCACGGATATTTATGCCACGATTACTAGGAAAATCTTCTAAAACGCCTGCATATTTCGGCATTGCCCTGCTGGCTATATTAGCTGGTGCTGCCGCTTTGGAATACTCAGGAGTCATCAACGTGATTCCGGGCTTCGGGAAAGAGCCAGAGCGAATCATTATAGTTCCACAGGCAGCGCTCGAGAAAGCCCCAGTCACCCGCTAATTGTCGATTTGCTACATCAGTTAAACATTCTCTACATTCAAAAAAAGGTAACGATCATGCGTAAGGGAAAAGACATTGTTGGTAAACCGGTTGTGGCGTATGATTCTGGCGAAAAAATCGAGACTATTGTAGATCTGATTTTCGACCAATATGATAACCGCCTGTTGGGTTTTTTGATTGACGAAGGAGGCTGGTTTAGTAACGCCAAAGTCCTGCCACTGAACTTGGTAAAAGCCATTGGAGTTGATGCAGTCATCATTCAATCTAAAGAAGCGATCGCTCTTGCTAGTGATTATGTTGATATTAATAAAATCCTGGAAAACAACAACATTTTAAATGGCACCCGCATCATGACTACCGACGGTCGTGACCTAGGCACCCTAATTGACTTCTATTTTGATGAAACAACTGGTGCTGTAGAAGGCTATGAAGCTTCTGGTGGCCTGTTTGCCGATGCCTACTCTGGTCGCTCTTTCGTCCCCGCCCCCCAAACCCTCAAAATTGGCGAGGATGTGGCCTTTGTACCCGCCGAAACAGCAGGTTTAATGGAAGAACAAGTCGGTGGCATTAAAGCCGTCATGCAAAATGCTAGCGAGAAAATACAAGAAACCGCTTATGTTGCAGGTGAAAAGTTCCAAGAAACTGCCCAAATAACTGGCGACAAGCTACAACAAGCAGGAAGAGTAGTTAGTTCCAAAGTGACAGATACCATCATCGATCCGACAGCCCAAAAAGCTTTTGCGATCAATAAAGTAGCTGAAAAAACCGTTGAAGCTCCCGATGGAGGTCAATTAGTAGCCGAAGGAAGCATAATTACTGCTGGAATGTGTGATGCTGCTGAGCATTTAGGAGTACTCGACGAACTATATCGATCGGCTGGTGGCACTTTAACTAAGCCATTAGGTGAACACATAGATACAGCGGTTGCTGGTTTAACCGTCGAACAAGCTGAAGGGCGAAGGGCACAGCGAGCAGTTTATACTTCTGAGGGATACATAGTAGTCGCTCAGGGGCAAATTGTGACAACCAAAGTGATCGATCGAGCCAAAGTAAATCATCAAGAATCTGCTTTGTTAGACGCTGTGGGTCTTTCTACTTCAGGGGCGGCTCAATCTACCGCCAACACCTTAGCCACCAACACTGGCTATCAACTTAAAACCACAAGTGCCATCGCCAGCGAGCAAATCCAAGAGGGTGCCTCGCAACTTTGGAACAAGGTCAAAGAGACTGCTAGTGAACTACAGGGCAAAAGCACCCAAGCGATCGACGAGCAAAGAATCAAAGGAGCGTTGGGTCGTCCCACCACCCGAGTCATTCTGGATCTCAATGACGAAGTGATTTTGAACGTGGGCGAACTGATTACTCACAAAGCGATCGACTGTGCTCGATCGGCTGGTATTCTAGATTTGCTGCTAGATTCTGTCTATACAGAAACTCCACACCTCTCGATCGAAGAACTCCGAGCGCCCACCGCCGGTAAATCGGCGCTCTAGCCGCTGCACTTTTGAACGCACACGTTTTTATACCAGGGAAGGCCAAATTGACCAATCACTCATTCACATTTTACGGATTGGCCTTCTTTGGTATTATCTTAGCCAGATATCTCATTTTGGCAGGAGCGACGCATTGGTTTTTGTATGGCACCCTCGGCCTGTCTACTTCTGATAATCTTCTCGATTCTTCAGCAGCCTTAACAGATCCCAAGAAAATCCAGCATCTCTGGCCTTCAATTCAGCGAGATATCAAGCTCTCGATACTTTCTTCGATCATATTTGCTCTCAGTGCTGCCACTGTGATTACAGCGTATCAATCAGGCGCTACCCGCTTGTACACCGATGTCAACCAATATCCCCTCTGGTATCTGGGCACTAGCTATATCATGATGCTCGTCCTGCAAGATACCTACTTTTATTTTTTGCACCGGCTATTTCATCATCCCCAGCTTTTCCGCTGGTGGCACCAAGGACATCATAGATCGCACCAGCCCACGCCCTGGACATCCTTTGCTTTTGATCCACCAGAGGCGATCGCCCAAGCAGCATTATTAGTAGGACTTACTTTCATAATTCCGCTCCATTTCATCACTGTCATTGCAGTGCTAAGTACTATGACGGTGTGGGCGGTGGTAAACCATCTAGGACTCGATCGGCTGCCACTGAATTTCCCTCATCATTGGTGTGGACGCTGGTTTACTGGAGCAGCCCACCATGCCATTCATCACCGTCAGTACAATCTGCATTACGGACTATATTTTACTTTTTGGGACAGACTACTCGGGACTCAATCTCCCCGCTACGATCAAGAATTTGTTTCTCTATCGATCGAAAGAGAAGATATTGAATAGTCACTAATCTATTTACCCCGATCGGCAGATGTGTACTTCGGTTGCTTCTAATATGCTGATGGAAGTCCAGAAGAACATCACTTCTATCCACGAAGCCTTTTGAATTATGAGCAATAACCTAATGACTACTCCAACATCACAATCGACTGTACCTCCTAGTGAGGAAGTAGAAACCGACGAACTGCAAACACTAGATTCACAAGATCAAGAACAGAGCGAACTACATAACACTGCTGATGGATATGATGCAAGCATCATTCCAGCAGAAGTAGCTGCCCGCAAAGAACGCGAAGGTGACAACTTTAAACATCTTCCAGAAAACCCACCTGGATCGGAAAGCCTCGATACTACCGGTGGCTTTACAGTCGATCGAGAAGGACTAGTAGACAATTTTGGTATTGAGCCAGAAATGTACTACGAAACCCCTGGCGATGTGCCAGAAGAAGAAACTAGTGAATCCTAAATTACTAAATAAGTAGCAATATATTTACTACTCCACAGCAATATAAAATCTTGAGGAACAAGCAATGATGTTAGAACAACGGGCGATCGGTACTTTCACAAGCTACGAACTAGCAGAAAACGCCCTAAGAGAACTAAAACAAACCGGATTTTTGATGCACCAAGTTTCACTGATTGGACGAGATGTTAATCGTCATGCCGAATCTACCGGAGTACATACCAACAGCACAATCACTGGTGTTGACGATCTTAACGCCGAAACAAAAGACGCTGGTGAGGCAACCCGAACAGGAGCTGCTGCCGGTAGCGCTCTGGGTGGAGTAACTGGTCTATTAGTCGGACTAGGAGCAATTGCAATCCCTGGTGTTGGTCCAGTAATGTTAGCTGGTGCTGCGGCCACGGCAATTGCCACTGCTGTTTCTGGCACAGCGATCGGAGCGGCTGCTGGTAGTTTGGCTGGCGGGCTAACTGGAATGGGATTATCTGCCGATCGAGCACAGACCTACAGCGATCATGTTTCTGAAGGTCGTTATCTGGTCATGATTGAAGGAACAGCCGCAGATATTACCAGAGCTGAGACAGTCTTCACTAATCACCCAATTCATGAATGGCATGTTTACGATTTGCCTAGCAACACTTTGCAACCAGTAGTGTCTGCTAATCGTCCTCTTTAAAAATTTAGTAGCCAAATAAAATCACAGTTGAGAACTATAATATGATTAAGATCTTTAAAATCGGCAGCAATCTACCTTTGCTACTTAACCTTTTATTGGTGGGCAGTATCTCTGCCTGCAATGAAGCCAAAACATCATCTGATGCTCCTAGTGCTACAGAAACTACGGCTCCGGTTGCCACTACAAACGATAAAGCCACCAAAGACGATGCTCAAAGTGACACCCGTAGAAAACAACTTGATGCAGATATTCGAGCACGAGAACAACGCAATAATGTAGCTGGTGATCCTCAAAAGCGCACCCAGGGAGACTTAGCCAGCGAAGTGCGCAGTAAGCTAGAAGCCAACATCCCCAGTGGCAAGCTTACAATTCTTGCTAATAATGCCAAAATCACGGTTTCTGGGACAGTCAAAACCCAAGAACAGCTTGATAAAATCAAGCCTCTTGCCATGGAAATCAAAGGAGTTGACAGCGTTATGGTCAAAGCTGTGATAATTCCATGAAAATGGCACTAAACACCAGCCAAAACTGAAATCGAATAGAGTGTTAGCATTAAGATGCTGAGCAAAATTTATTGCTTGGCATCTTTAATTATTAGGATACTTTCTCTCTCTATTGACGCTCACTATCAAAGAAAGAGTCATCCATTTGAGAGAGAGGGATTTAAAGCTATTATTGGTAAGTTGTTAGTGTCATTAAGTCGTGAAGGACTCGTTATGAACATCATCGCTTGGATAATTTTAGGATTACTCTCAGGAGCGATCGCAAAAGCAATTGTTCCTGGTCAACAAGGTGGTAGCTGGCTCTCGACAATGTTTTTAGGCGTTGTAGGCGCTTTCATCGGCGGCTCCGCGCACACTTTCATTCAAAGCGGCAATTTGCAACTAGCAGCTCCTGGCTTAAATATTCCCGGAGTATTTATCTCAGTACTAGGCGCGATCATTGCAATTTTTCTTTATGGCTTACTGTTTCGCAGAAGTGCATAATTCATCGCTATTATTTATCAACTCAGAGGATTTAATATGAAATACATTGCAGCATTACTATCTCATCTACACCCAGTAAGAATACTTCTATCTGTCTTACTCTCAGCCGTAATTCTATTCAGCGCTGGTTGTAGTGACAGTGCTTCTACCAAAGAAAATGTCTCTATGGAAAATATCAAACGTGATTTTACAGCATCTGAAAAGAGTCCTTTAACTAAAGGAACAGTTCAGCTAAACGAGATTGAAAAGAAAGCCGAGAAGGCGATCAACTCCCCGGCAAATTCGCTAGAAACCATCGTTGAGCGATCCAAAGGATCACTTAACGAAGTCCAAAGTGGCGCTGCTGACAGCAAAAAAATGATTACATCTAGCGATACCAAACTGCCAGTGGTTAAGCAGGCCGAGAAAGCGATCGCCAACATGAAGAAAGGCTAGGAGTAGCGCTGCTGATGTAAAAGTAAAGACTACATGGCAGAAAATCCTAGCCTGGGTGTTGGCAGTTTTTCAGACTGTTACACAAATAAATAGAGCCAATCCATAGGATTGACTCTATTTATTTGTGTAAAGAGAGACGACTATTTTTGTAGAACCACAGCCACGTTGGCGTTGCTCAAGCCTCTTTGCTTTACTTCAGTGAGGGTCTTGTTAATCGCATACTTCTGGTTGATCAACTCAATTTGACTTCTGCGTTGGAGATTTTGTTGTGCTGGGGGTGCGCCAAATGGTAATCTAGAAACTTGCATAACTTAAATATCCAACCAAAAGCTATTTTACATGTTGAAAAATCCACTTGCAGAGGTCTTTGGCTTTCCCACCAATAATTTCTCAGAGCAAGCAGGACGTTACCGTCACAGTAGACTATGTCCTTATAATAATAAAGTGCCCAACTGCACAAAGGATAAAGCGAATGATCCTTTAGGGGTTTGTAGTATCTATTATAAGCAGGCTCCAGTGATCACTTGCCCAATTCGTTTTCGCCAGGATTGGATAATTGCTGAAAACGCTGCTGCATTCTTTTTTGGGGAAAATGTTAATTGGACTTCACTGACGGAAGTGCGGCTTAAGGATGCCAGTGGTCAATCGGCAGGAAACATTGATATGGTGTTGGTTTCTTATGATGATCGAGGAAAAGTTCTGGATTTTGGGGCAGTTGAAGTACAGGCTGTGTATATTTCTGGTAATGTACGAAAGCCTTTTGAAATGTATGTAAGCGACCCTAATGGCTGGGAATCTGTTGATTGGTCAAAGATTGCAGACTACTACCCAACACCAGATTACCTCTCATCTTCTCGGAAACGATTGGTTCCACAGTTACTCTATAAAGGAAAGATCCTACGTGATTGGGGAAAGAGACAAGTCATCGTTGCCCAAAAAAGTTTTTTCGATACACTCCCTGTTTTGCCCCAGGTTGAACAAGGTCAAGCTGAAATCGCCTGGAGTTTGTATGATCTAGAGCAACAGAGCGATCGCTTCAATTTAGTTTTGAGTGATACCATCTACACTGAATACTGGGCAGCTATTAATAAAATTTCTACCCCAGAAACCGGCAAGTTAGAAGATTTCCTGGATGTACTACAGCAAAAATTAGACAACAAACTGGATAATTCCCCAGACACCCAAACCATCAACGATATTCCATTACAGTAACAAAGTAAATCAATGCTTCAACTTGAGTTGTTTGAACCTAGAGATATAGTTAGTAATAATCAAAAAGTGGTGAATGTTTCCAGCGTCCCACAAAGAAGTCCCTTTCGGTATGCTGGTGGCAAAACTTGGTTGGTTCCTAAAATTAGGCAATGGCTACATTATTATGGTGGTGTTGGTAAAGAATTGATTGAGCCTTTTGCTGGTGGAGGCATTGCGAGTTTGACGGCTGCTTGTGAGGGATTGGTCGATCAAGTCACGATGGTAGAAAAAGACGAAGATGTAGCTGCGGTGTGGCGAGTGATCTTAAATGGTGGTGCGGAATGGTTGGCTGAGTCTATTGTGGATTTTCAGTTGACTGCTGAAAGTGCTCGGGAGGCGATTGATCGAGCAAATAACTCCCTAGAAGCCCGGGCTTTTGCCACGATCATCAAAAACCGAGTGAATCGAGGCGGTATATTGGCTGATGGAGCCAGCTTTATCAAAAATGGAGAAAATGGTAAAGGCATCACCTCACGTTGGTATCCTGAAACGCTTAAAAGAAGAATTTTGGCTATTGAGCAAGTTAAGCACAAGATCAGCTTTATCCAAGGTGATGCCTTTGAAATTTGTGAACAAAATGCTGACAATAGAAATACTGTGTATTTTATTGATCCGCCTTATATCAAAGCGGGCGGAAGGCTTTATCGTCATTCGATCATTGATCATCAAGCTTTATTTGAATTAGCATCCAAACTAAAAGGTGATTTTCTGATGACTTACGATGATGATAGCGAAGTTCATAGAATGGCTGGCTGCAATGAATTCAAGACCGAACTGATTTCCATGAAAAATACCCATCATGCTAAAAAGACAGAATTGATTATTGGAAGGAGCTTAGATTGGTTGCTGCCGACCATAAAAATTTCTGCTTTGCCTTGAATTTCAAATCGTCACTATAGCTAGATAAATAGAGCCAATCCGCACGGGATTGACTCTGTATTTTCGCAAAGAGAGACGACTATTTTTGTAGAACCACGGCCACGTTGGCGTTGCTCAAGCCTCTTTGCTTTACTTCAGTGAGGGTCTTGTTAATCGCATACTTCTGGTTGATCGAGTTGATCAACTCAGTTTGGTTGTGCTTTTTAGCAACGCCCCAAAGGTCAGCAATTAGGTCAAAAGAACCATCAACATTCCGAGACCAGCCGAGGTCATATTCGCCTTCTAAGACAGCTACAATGTCTGCCCGAATCTTTTGGCCTTGATAGCCCCGTAGATCCGCTTCGGTTTTTACAGAAATTCCTAAATCGCGTAAAGAGCTTTTTAGAACTTCGGCATCAGAGATTTTGGTACGTAAGGTGCTGAAATGAGACATAATCAGTTTCCTCCAAGGAATAGTTGAGAAAAAGTGAACATGGACTTATCGTCAGTGTCACCCCAAAAGTTACCGGGTGACGAATCGAACCAACTAGCAACCGGTTTTAACACCATGAGCTAGCCTTTCCTCCCGTAGGAGAAAACCTGTTAGAACTCCATACGCTGATAATCAGCTACAGAAGTCGCCGCTGGACGAGCACGTTGCCTAGCCCAATCACGCAGAGCAGCAACCTGCTCGTGCATAGTGCGCGATAAAGGCATCGTCGATTTAATAGCGGCAATAAAATCGAGCTGAGAGAACTCCCGGTCTTGGGCGAAGGCATCGTACATTGCAGCAAATAGAGCCTGCTCAATTTCTGCTCCCGAAAAACCCTCGGCGACCTTTGCCAGCTCTTCGCAGTCAAAGCGTTCTGGATCACGCTTGCGCTTGCGAATGTGGATCTTGAACACGGCTTCTCGCTCTGACATAGTGGGCAGATCGACGAAGAAAATTTCGTCGAAGCGACCTTTGCGTAAGAACTCACTGGGTAGGCGTTCCACCCGGTTCGCAGTGGCCATCACAAATACTGGCGAGGTTTTTTCCTGCATCCACGTCAAGAAAGAACCAAAAATCCGGTTGGAAGTACCAGCATCAGAGTCAGCAGAGCCACCAGCTCCTGAGAAAGCTTTTTCTAACTCATCGATGAGCAGAATGCAGGGCGAAATTGACTCCGCAGTCTTGATCGCTGCCCGCAGGTTAGCTTCCGATCGACCCACGGTAGAGCCATCGTAAACCCGACCCATATCGAGGCGCAGTAAGGGCAAGCCCCACATTTCGGCGGTAGTCTTGGCAATCAAAGATTTACCACAACCGGGCACTCCCAAAATCAGCATCCCCTTGGGTTGAGGAAGGCCGTAGTTTCGAGCACGTTCGCTAAAAGCATCAGCGCGCTGAGTAAGCCAGCGCTTAAGTTCACCTAAACCACCCACATCTTGCATGGTTTCGTTATTTTGAATAAATTCCAAAATACCGTTGCGACGAATAAGCTGTTTTTTCTCTGCCAACACAATATCTACTTCGTCGCCAGTGAGGCGCTCTCGCTGGATATAGGCTTTGCGGAAAACTTTTTCAGCTTCGTCTTTAGTTAAACCTAAAGCCGCTGTGATCAAGCGCTCCCGATCTTCGGCAGCCATGCTGCGCTGGGGGGTTTGCGCCAACTGGTTAGACAGCACTCGATCGAGTTCTTTGCGAGTAGGTAGATCGAAATCTAGCACTACAACTTCAGTTTCTAGCTCGATCGGAATTTGCTGAACCGGTGACATCAAAATGATGTTTTTGGCACTGCCCTTGAAGCTTGCTACCGCATCTCTTAGCCAACGAGTGACATCGGCAGCGTCTTTAAATGGGTGCAAGTCTTTAAAGACATAAATGCCGCTATCTTGGTGACGCACTACCCACTCGATCGCCATTTGCGGCGAAGCTGTGCCATGTTGGACGGCCTTAGTGTAACCATGTTCCACCATGCCTTGGGTGAGAGTCCAAACGTACACCTTACGCTCGATGCCTAACTGCTGGGCGATTGCCAGAATCTCTCGTTCAGCACGTTCTTCCTCAGAAGTAACGAGGTAGATCAGGGGGTATTGGGCTTGAATGAGAGTATTTAGCTCTGCTTGCATAGTTCCCTACCTATAAAAAACGGCTGTAAGAATGCGGTAGCTATTGGAAATCAACAATGATTTAGTGACCCCAGAAAGCTGTGGTTTTTAGCGCTGACCTACCAATAGAGTTTCCTGTCTAGGAACTACTAGCTCGTCGGCTAAAATGCCTGGTTGGCTTTCGAGGGCGACCATTTCACCGTCTCTAATTACCGTGGGATGGTCACATTCGGGGCAGTTATATACCTGATGCTTTCCAAGGCGAGCGTTGGCTGCCTCTTCAATTAACTCGGGATGCTGAATATAAACTTCCAGCGCCCTGGCTGCAATTGTTGACATGGTCTCTAACTCGACGGCGGCTGTTATTTTGAGCTGCCTGTACAAGTCAGATGTCAGGTATAAAGTGACCTTTTGCTTCTCTTCCATGGTGTTTAGCGGTGCATTCCGGGTTGCTTGTTTATCAATCTAATAAAGTTCTTTGGAGATGTCAAGCTGTCTTAACATTTTGACAGCAAAAACTTTACATTACTTAACAATAGTCGATCGAGTCGCAAATCTATAGATCTCAGCAAATCTCGATGTTAAAGTGGAATGTATTGACAGTATCCTGACTTCATCATGAATCCCAGAAATATTCGCCAGCGCATCGAACAGTTTAACAGTAAGCGCCCCGCTGATTTGCGACAGAGTAAGTATGACAAAATGAAAAAAGATTCCTTCAGCTTTTTTCGGGGGAGTTGTCACTTGTTCCATGAAGATTGGCCAATGGGTGCCAAGATTGATCGAGCACCGCAACTGTTTATCTGTGGCGATTTGCACCTAGAAAACTTTGGTACTTATAAAGGAACCAATAGCTCCGGCGATCGCCAGGTGTATTTTGGCATTAATGATTTTGATGAAGGAATGTATGCGTCGTTGACTCGGGATATTACCCGTTTAGCTGTGAGCGTGTTGCTGGTGGGTAAAATGTTGGGTTTAAAGAAAGTCGATCAATCTGCACTAGTCACCAATTTATTGGATAACTATCGGCAGACTTTGCTGACTAGACAGCGTCAGAATTTGAAAGAGGCCAAAGGGATAGTGGGGAATCTGTTAGTAAAATCGGCTGATCGATCGCGCTTGGATTTGTTGAAGAAATATTTGGGTGATATAGATAGCGATAAGTTGCAGGAAAAAGACGACAAAATCTTGGCGATCGAGAACAGTCGGAAAGAGCAAGTTTTGGCTGTTTACCGTGATTGGGCAAAGCAACAGTCTAGATCAGAGTTTTATGAGTGCCTAGATATTAAGCAGCGGTTAGCTGGCTTGGGTAGTTTGGGAGTCGATCGATATCTGCTGTTAATTGTAGGCAAAGGTAAGAAGCAGCGCTATTTACTGGATCTGAAAGAGCAGCCAATAACTATATCAGCTAGTTCTTGGTCTAGCTCTGCACAGCGAGTATTAACGGTGCAGTCTCTGCGCCAGTCACCGGTGCCAGCATTGTTAGGAGAGCTATCGATAAATCAGAAATCTTTTACTTTGCGAGAGCTACAACCTAGTCAGGACAAAATTACTTGCGATGCAGAAAATATCAATCGAAATGACTTGCAGCAGTTGGTGCAAACAGTAGGGCAAGTGACAGCTTGGAGTCATTTGCAGACTGATAAACTAGCAGAAATATTAGATTATGCAGCAGGTGACAAGTGGTGTTCGATCGTCCTGGAATATGCCGTTGAATATGCCCAGCAAGTCAAAGCCGATCGTCAAGAATTCATCGAAACCCGTTGATAGAAGTCTGATGACACATTACTTTTGTGGTGACAAACCGAATGTATAGTCACCTTGGAGGGCAATGCAGCCACAGACGATCGCCATCACAATCATGCCAAATATAAAAATGAGATTGGCAATACTCGCCACTCGGCAAAATCAGTGAGCCTAAAATTTTGCAGAAACCATCTATTAACAAGATAAATTCTGCCTAGTCCACATCTTTAAGGATGACATGAAGCGCACATGGTTGCTATTGCCACCTGGTAAAATATGGAGCAAATCTTCTGACTGCAAAGAATTCACCGATCATCAATTTTTGTGGCGAAGTCAAAAATCGCTAATGATTTTGGTTTCAAGTGGTCGAATTTTTGGCTTGGCGCATCTTCTCTACAAATTGACCAAACAAATAGTCAGCATCATGGGGACCAGGGCTGGCTTCTGGATGATATTGCACCGAGAAAAATGGCAGCTTAGTATGACGAAGACCTGCAACGGTTCGATCATTTAGGTTTAAATGAGTCACTTCCACATCGGCTTGTAAAGATTCTGGTGTAATCGCAAAACCGTGGTTTTGGCTGGTGATTTCTACTGGCTGCTGAGCCAACCCAGCGGGCTGATTTAAACCTCGGTGGCCAAATTTTAGCTTGAAGGTTTCGGCTCCCAAGGCTAATCCCAAAATTTGGTGTCCCATGCAGATGCCAAAAATTGGTTTCTGGGCATTCAATAATTCCTTGGTAGTCGCAATTCCTTCGGTAACAGCGGCTGGATCACCAGGGCCGTTGGAAAGGAAAATGCCATCGGGCTGATAGCTGAGAATTTCTGTGGCGCTGGTGTTGGCTGGAACTACTTTTACTTGGCAGCCATGGCTGGCCAAACGGTGGAGAATATTGCGCTTAATGCCAAAATCGATCGCCACCACTTTAAAAGTTTCGGTAGATTGGGTCTGGAACTCCCACATCTCGGCGCTAGGAGTTGACCAATCATAAGATTTTGTGGTGCTGACTACTTTCACTAAGTTCAGACCATTCATATCGGGAGCCGTGCGGACTTTGGCTAGCAGCTCTGCTGGATCGAGAATTTCGTTGGAGATAGCGCCGTTGATCGCACCACTAGAGCGCAGTTTACGAGTGAGCGCCCGAGTATCGATCCCATAGATGCCGGGGATGCCGTGTTGTTCTAAGTAGGCCGGTAAAGATTGGGTCGATCGCCAGTTGCTGGGGCGGTGACAAATGTTACGGGCAATTACCCCTTGAATTTGAGGCCGATCGGATTCTTCATCATCAGGGTTAACGCCCGTATTACCCAGCTCAGGATAAGTAAAGGTGACAATCTGGCCATGGTAGCTAGGATCGGTCAAGACTTCTTGGTAGCCCGTCATGCCGGTGTTGAAGACTACCTCGCCTAAGGTTGTACCAGTAGCACCAAAAGACCAACCGCGATAGGTTATCCCGTCGGCCAAAACTAACAGAGCCGGTTTTGCAGCAGACATAATCGTTTCTATCCAATTGAAAGCGTTACTAATATCTCACAGAAGATGTCTCAAGAACATTCAGGGTCGATGAATTGAGGTGGGTTCTTTTGTCGTTGGGATTCGGCTTCGCTCACCCAACTGGTTGGTTAGTTAGGTGAGCGAAGCCGAACTCAACGGTAATCTTATCCAGCGCTGGGCTTTGGTACATGGGTCGATCGAACACACAATTCTTTCAACTGCTGATCCGAAACCTGCGAAGGAGCATCAGTCAACACGCATTTAGCCTGCTGAGTCTTCGGAAAGGCAATTACATCCCGAATCGAATCTTCACCTACTAGCAGCATGACTAGCCGATCGAGACCAAAAGCAATTCCGCCGTGGGGGGGAGTGCCATAGTCGAAGGCATCTAACAAAAAGCCAAATTTACTTTGAGCTTCTTCGTCACTAAGTCCGATCGCCTTAAATACCTGCTCCTGAAGATCTCGCTGGAAGATGCGCACGCTGCCACCTCCGAGTTCAGTGCCATTCAGCACCATATCGTAGGCTTGAGCGCGAGCTCTGCGCAGATCGGCCACATCCTCTGGTTTAGGAGAAGTGAAAGGATGATGCAAGGCTTCTAGACGATTTTCGTCGGCATTCCACTCAAACATCGGGAAGTCTGTGACCCACAGCAGATTCATCTGGTTTTCATCAATCATCCCCAACTCTTTGCCAATTACTTGGCGCAGTCGATCAAGAGTTTTATTCACCATCGGGGCATCTCCGGCTCCAAAGAGCAGCAGATCGCCGTCCTTGGCTCCGGTCATTTCCATCAGCTTCGCTTTGCTCTCGGGGGTCAGGCTATCTTTGATCGCACCGATCGTCTCCAATTCGCCGTTTACAAAGCGAATATAGGCCAGTCCCTTAGCTCCCATGTCACTGGCTTCTTTAAACAGGTTGCCACCGGGCTTAATCCGCACGTTAGAGATAGTTTCGTTGCCCCCAGGAATTGGTAGCACTTTCACAATGCCGCCAGCGGCGATCGCCCCAGAAAATACTTTAAAGCCAGAATCTTTAAAGATTTCGGATAAATCTACTAGCTCCAGTGCAAAGCGGGTATCGGGTTTGTCGCAGCCATAGCGATCCATCGCGTCTTTGTAGGTAATTTGCGGCAATGGCAGCGCCAAATCTACACCTTTGATTTCTTTAAAGACATGGGCAATCAATCTTTCATTCAAAGCCATGATTTGGTCTTGAGTCATAAAACTCATTTCCATGTCGAGCTGGGTAAATTCGGGCTGCCGATCGGCGCGTAAGTCCTCATCTCTAAAACAGCGAGCCACTTGGTAATATCGATCGAACCCCGAAACCATCAGCATCTGTTTAAACAACTGAGGTGACTGGGGCAAGGCAAACCATTCACCCGGATTCACCCGGCTGGGCAAGACAAAATCTCGCGCCCCTTCGGGGGTGGATTTGGTCAATATGGGAGTCTCGATTTCCATGAATCCTTCTTGGTCTTCCAAAAAGCGACGCACGGCCTTGACTACTTGATGACGAACTTGTAAGTTACGGCTCATGCGCTCCCGACGCAGATCTAGGTAGCGATAGCGCAGGCGCAATTCTTCGCGGACTGTTTCGTTTTCGCTAGCCGAGACTTGGAAGGGAAGCTGCTTATGGACTTTGCTGAGGATCTCGATCTCGTCGGCGTAGACTTCGATATCGCCAGTGGCAATGCGATCGTTGAAAGATTCGGCTGGCCGTTGGCTGACTTTGCCGGTAATGCGCACTACGTACTCGCTGCGCAATCCTTCGGCCAAATGATACGAGTTGGGGGTGCGCTCTGGCTCGCTCACAATTTGCACGTAACCCGATCGATCTCTAATATGCAAAAATATTACGCCGCCCAAATCTCGCCGTCGATCTACCCAACCACAGAGGGTGACGGTTTCGCCGATGTTTTCGTTGGAGAGGTGGCCGCAGTATTGGGTACGCATATCTTTCAGGCAGAGGGGGTATGAATTTTTAGTTTTACCATTATGTCTTATTTGGGTCAATTCGGTTTCATAGAAATCTGTCAGGAATATGATAATATGCCCAGTTTCAATGGATTTGATAGACTCTATCACCCAGGCCGCATGGTACTCTGCGAGCTGGCAGCAATTGCCAAGATCTTCAGAGGGGATGTTTGGGGTCAATTTTGGCATTGGTCGCGGTCATTGGTGGAGTTGATCGATCCTAGTATGCAAGCCAAAGGGAAATTTTGCACATAGCAAAGCACCGAACCATGGAGCAAAAAAATCCCCCAGTTATCTGAGGGTGATTGATTACTGCTGTTGGGGAGGTAATTGATCGAGCAGCAAATCAAGTTTATTGTTGTTGGAATTCAGGAGGCGAAGAATGGTGGGGCGATCTTCATCGATCGAGACGGTAAGATTGATAAGTCCAGCAGATAGGTTTTCAAGTCGCTGCATACGCTCCTCGTGTTGCAATCGATCAGTGGCAGCATTGTCAAGCATAGCTTGAATGGCGCGACCATTGGATTCAGCAATTTGGATAGCTCGATCGGCAATTGCTATGGCACGATCAGCAGCAGCTTTTGTTTCTACCAGCTCGGATTGGAATTGTTGCTGGAAGAGTTGAAGTTGCTGTTGTGAGAGAAGAATTCCTTGCAGGATGGACTGCATTTCTTCAAAGGACATAGTAGGATACCTCTTAATTTGATTATATTGTTTTGGCTGTGAAGTCTTAAGTTTCAATGGATTCCCTCGTTACCAAGGGATTTCAACTTCAATTGATCGAAAAATAGTTTTTACGTTAAACGATCGGTTTCAATGGATTCCCTCGTTACCAAGGGATTTCAACATAGCTAGGTGTTTTTCAGGCCACAAAGTTCTTACAGTTTCAATGGATTCCCTCGTTACCAAGGGATTTCAACCTCCAGATGGCAACTTTTTCGCCGTCGCCTAAGCGTTTCAATGGATTCCCTCGTTACCAAGGGATTTCAACAAGGAATTTCTGCGGATATTATTGCAGTATTGCCTAATGTTTCAATGGATTCCCTCGTTACCAAGGGATTTCAACGGCACTGGGTTGTATCTGCGCCAATTAATTTTAGATGTTTCAATGGATTCCCTCGTTACCAAGGGATTTCAACCTCGGGTCATTTGGGTATTTTCCATCCTCGGTTTTAGTTTCAATGGATTCCCTCGTTACCAAGGGATTTCAACTTCGATCTATGCTAGGTATGATTCATACCTATTGGTTTCAATGGATTCCCTCGTTACCAAGGGATTTCAACATTATATAGCCGTTTTGGCTGCCAATCGATTTACAGGGTTTCAATGGATTCCCTCGTTACCAAGGGATTTCAACTTGCAAATCGTCTGAGATTTGGCCTTCTCTGTAAAGGGTTTCAATGGATTCCCTCGTTACCAAGGGATTTCAACAACAGCCAGAAAACGCTTTTAAAGATTCAGCTTCAGATGTTTCAATGGATTCCCTCGTTACCAAGGGATTTCAACGGCTGGACTCTCAGTTCTTTGCTGTATGTGGTTTTCAAGGTACGTTTGCGCGGCTGACGTTTTTTGGGCATGAGATCGAGAGGTTGAGCAGGGTCAAAAAGGCTGAAACCTTTTCCCCATAAGGTGCGCGGGCACCTCTTGCTCCAAAAAGGCTGAAAACCTTGCCATGCAATCGTTTCAACCAAATATGAGAAGGTGGTCATTTCGAGACCTACCCAGCCGCGCACAATACCCCTAGGCCAAAGTTTTTACCATAGCCAATAGTAACACTCCCCCTAACCGGCAACTCACTTCTAATACAAACCTGATAGCCGATCGGACTAGCCGGAGAGACCTCCTTAACCTCACCACCACTAAAACGCCGTGTTCCCCACTGCCAATAACTAGGCCATGGTTCAACCTTCTTACAAGTAGCCAGCAGAGCATCATCTTTATAGGCACTTAACAATCCATCTACCTCCTGGTAAATTACACCATCACTAACATTGCACCGACGCAAAAAATACTTCAGAGCTTGATGCTCACAACCATTCTTAACAAATGTAGTACCTGCCAGTAACCTGAACCCCGTATTCCGAATGCGTCCACCCCGACCATACTTCAATGAAGGAGTTAGCGCTAGAAAAAATGGAGATGTACTAACCCATAATGTTGCATTCTGTTCTGGAGCTTTAAATGTCTGATCTATGAACAGATTGACATTCCCAGAACTACTGTATAAACGGTAGACAGAGTCAATAATTGCGAGATCATCATCAGTGAAGCCATCGGGGCAATACAAAGATATTTGTTTAAAATAAATATCCTCATACAATGGAGAAATAGTTAAACGTCCATTCCGAAACTTTTCTGTGCGGGGAGATTTTTGCACCAGAGCCTTGTGCAATTTATCACACCAATACACTGCATCTTTGGCCGGTAGAGGATAGCTCATATCGATTTCAATAATCACTGAATCCACATCCAAAATGCCCTCAATAGACTGATATCGCTGAGGTCGATCGATCTTATAACTCACCGTATAAAAGCCCGGAACGCCAGACTTAAGTTCAGCATTACGTATACCAGGTGAAATGTACAAAGAGTTAATCGAATCTGGAGCAACCATTTGTACTCGCTCATCTCCATCCTCATCAGGACGGCAATTGAACACCCCATCATCTACGGGAGAAGAATAGATGGCCCAAATAGCCCGATGCTCTGATCGGCCAAGATAATACACATGCTGCAAAGCTAGCTGTAACAGCACTAACTCAGCTTCAGATAGCTCCACCGACCAGCGCAGCAAAAACGTGTCATCGTCCTGGTGATAGGAGTAATAAGGCTCCACATTCATTTTTCCAGACTTGTACAAAAGTCCTGCTTCACCAGTTTCATCTTTACGAAATGTCTGAAGCGCCACATACTCCCCCTTGGGAATGTAGTAAACAGGAGCAACAGTTGCTAGTTGTTGCAAAACAGATTTCATGGCTGGAGTATCCCCGAAACCCGCAGCAAAAGCCCCCGAGACGATCGCTCGCAGAATACGAGTGGGAGATGGAATAGTTTCGATCGCCCCCTCAATATGTGCCCGATCCCAGGGACAAGCCCCATAAGTACGATTAGTTAATTGAATCGCAATTGTCAGCATTATTCAGCCTCCTCAGACTTTTCAGAAGCTTCTTTGGGCTGATTCTTCGCCGGTTTAACTACTTTTTCCTTAAGGGTGACACTGACTTCTTGAACAGACCCCAAAATGCCCAATTTCTGGCAATCTTTTAGAGCTTGCTTAACAACAGCTTTGGCTTCTTCAGAAGTTTTCAGCTCTTGTTCGCCAACTTTCAGCGGTTTATTAATTTCCACATCCATCACCTGAAGATTACAGTCTGTTCGGTGCATCGGCACTGTCTCAACAAATGCCAAAATTTCATAGACAGCTAGCGCCTTCAGCAGGCGTTTACCCTCTGCTGGAATGGGGTAAGACTCAATTTGTAGATCACCAATCTGAAACGATCCCATAACGCGATCGCACACATAGCGAGTTGTAGAGTGAGGAATCATTCCTACACCTGCTTCTGAAGCCTTCTTAGGACTGTCTGCAAAATCACTGAGATCTAGAGTCTCTGCGCTTTTCCAAACACTATCCATCGATAGACCGCCGACAATCGCTTCCTTTACATCTACAGCCAGCAATGAACCAGTAATTGATTTAGAGATTTTATAGTTTCCACCTTCCAACTGAGAGAACCAAACTCCATGCAGCAAGCTCATAGGGCAATATTTCAAAAGAGTTTTATGTAAACCACTTGCAATGATTTCCGCCTTAATCCCATCACCAAACTTTTTACCATTCAGCATTGCGCTTTTATTCTTGAGTAAATAGCCAGAAGCAATACGGTGAGGCAAAGTTAACGATGTAGCCCGATAAGCTCCAGCCTGATCGACCATCCGAATATATGGCAAGCCCTCAAAGATGGGAGCCTCAGTACCAGGAAGTTGCACCGTACCTTCCAGCATATTAGAGACAGAAGCGAAGGAGTCCATAATTAAACAGTCTTTGTCCTGTTGACGGAAAATGAGCCGACCAACATTTGGAAAAATACTTGGATTAAATGCTCCTTTGACCGCGAAGTTGATATCAATCGAAGTGTTAGCTGTAGTTACATGAGTCAAGTCGAGCTTCATAAAATGTCCTAATTAGTGTGTAAATGGCTGAGTATGTTAGCTGTTAAGCCACATCCTCTGTAGTCGTAATGTCTGCTGATGGAGCAATAGAGTCAGTATCTTGGGTAAAGAATTTCTTCAAAATAGAAAATTTCTGTTTATCACTCACTGGAAAGGCCAAAGCCGCAGCAGTTCTGATATCAGCAGTTAAAGCTGGGGGAGATTTTCCAGCTCTTAGATAGATACCTGCACCCATCAAATGAGAAATAACGGGCTTAGGATCTCCGCTGTAAGCGATTGCCGCCACCGGAGAATTCTTGCGATCAAAAGTCTTAATGTGAACGACACCTAATCTGTAGGCTGGTGACAACTTCAAAATGGCTAAAGGTAAGTCTTCAGTAGGAATTTGCTCAATAGAGCCTTTGAAGTCAATGAGGCTAAGTGCCCATAGCCAGCAGTCAAACAATCGGTCATCAAAATTGGGACTGCTAATGAATGCACTAATATCTGCAAATCGAGCAAAAATGCGATTGGAGGTGGCATAAAAATTCTTGCCCTTTTCAGCTTCAAATCCCCACCGCTGCTGTAAACGGATTAAGGATTCGATCGGATTACCCACTGCAAAAATCTTGTTATCACCATGCAGATAAAATTTAATTCCACAGCTAGCGATCGACAGTGCTAGCCGAAGCTCTGGGCAATTTGATTCTGTTAGTAATGGTGCAATCCAGTTATATCGCAAAGACTTAGGCCAACGCACTGGAGCCAGCTTACCCAAAGCCATTAATAGATCGCTGTGTGAGCATTTGCCTTGAATAAATTGGCTGTAGATCCGATCGAAGTGATAGATTGACCCCTGCACCAAAGCTGGACAGTCATCAGATTTAGCAAATCCCCGTAAATTTCGTCGATATTCCTCCAAATCAGCAGCTAGATCGAGCCGCTGGGAATCCGCTCCCACGTCCACTGTCTCTAACATCACGGCGAAATTGGATTGACCCTTGCGCGGTAGCATCGAGTATCTGGCGAACTTTCCCGTGATTTTGTTCTCGATCGCCCATCTTTGCAGGACTTGAATAAAATCGGTGCCATCACTGATTTGTCTGGGCAAGAAGAACTGCGCTTCGTTAGCTAAGGGCGACTCAAACAGTCTGATTTTCAACCTTTCATAAGTCCTGGGTTCTGACCAGAGCGGTAAAAAATACTCTTCAGTAAAACTTTTGCGCTCATCAAGTGAAACTAAATCGGTAGATGCCCCACTAGTGGCTACAGCAAGAGAATACTTAGCCAGCTCGCGCCCCATCAACGGCTTCCCTGTATCAGTATCGCCACCGCCGCCAGAAGCATGGCCGCTAAATGTACTAAGACCTTCAGAAGCTAGCAACACCAGAGCCGGATTGACAGTAGTGGCTGAACTACCGCCAGAGGGAGCATAGTCATAGTTTTTGGAGAGGGTGAAATCTAACTTGTAATCTTGGTTAGGAAACAAGTGCAGCGCCTTTACTGCCTTGCTTTCGGTGACTTCTGAAGAATCTGTACCAAAAATAGCTTTTGTAAGACAAGCTGCTGCATTTGTTGCTGGCTCTCCGGTTTGTGGGTCGAATAGCACCCCAACGGCGCTGTAATAATTTTCAGCGATATCGACAGCACCCACGTTACCGCCACTGCCAAGCAGAGCTGGATACTTAGGCTTAATGGAAGTAGTTTTTTGTTTGGCATTTGTAACTTCCATCAAAATAACCGTAGCATCAGCCCATTCACGCCATTTTGGATTAGTGATGCGACTCAAACACTGCTCAATGAAAGTTAGTTTTTCCGCTTTTTCAGGATAAGAAAAAGTGGTGCCCTTGATTTTAAATTCATCAATCAATTTCCAGAATTCCGGCAAAAGCTCCTTGATTTTCTTGGTGCGGCGAGATTCAGAGTTAGCAATTTGGGCGATCGATCCCACATAGCTCAATGCTCCAGTCTTTTTATCCATTTCAATCCCCGACGATTTATTCCAAGGATTAAAAGCAATCATAGCCTCATAATTTGCCAATAACTGTTCAATTAGCTCTGATTGCGGTATTTTAGTATTGATGTAAAAATTAATACCCTGCCAGTAAAACTGTGCCTTGTCATCAACATGACGTTCAATAATCCGCATCAAACCCAATGCAGCCAGATAAGATCCCATCGGTCGATCGCTGATACCCGTTAATTGGTAAGTATGTTTGCTTGTTGTTGCGGGCGATCCCAGAAGTGGCAGTGCCATAAATCATGTCCTGAAAAAGATAATATCTACTTGCCTAATAAAAAGTAACCTGTTTTTACAGATAATTTTCTAAGACTTAATAAAAATACAACTTTTTGTACTATTCTTTATGAGACTGTTCTCAACCGATATCCTCAATCATTTTTATGGCTACTTCGCAATCACTTTCCAGCTATGAAGATTTTTTTGAGGCAGCTAATGGCTTTCAGCCTTATCCCTACCAATATCAATTTCATCGACGTGACCGCACCCATGCAATTCATACCCTTATTGCACCAACCGGACTAGGAAAAACCGAGTGCTTCACAGTAGATTGGCTCTGGGGGATTTGCCACGATCGAGCAAACACTCCATCCCGGTTAGTCATCTCTCTACCCATGCGGACACTTACCCATCAAACTTGCGATCGGGTGAGTAAAATCTTGAAGAAACTAAATTTGGATACAGAGGTGAGCTGCCATAAATTAGTGGGTGGCACAGGAGAGGTCATGGATCGTTCCTGGTGCAATTACATTGATCGACCATCCATCATCATTGGCACCCAAGATCAAATCCTTTCACGGCAACTGTTTAAAGGATATGCGACCAGTCGTTGGGAATGGCCAATTCACGCAGCTTTACTGAATAATGATGTACGTATTGTGGTTGATGAGACACAGTTACAAGGGGTTGGCTACCAAACTTCGATTCTGCTCCAAAAATTTGCAGCTAAGTCTGGTCATTTTGGCAGGCGTGAATTGATCTTATGCAGTGCTACTCTTGATCCCATTCTACTCAAAGAGCATGACTTGAAGTTTCAATCGATCGCTTTGGGAGACGGAGATCGAGCGGCTAATTCTGCGGCAGCTCAAAAGATCAATTTCCCAAAACGATTGCATCGGTTGAATATTTCTAACCAAGATTATGTGGAGATAATTGCTCAAAAGATTGTTGCACAGCATATTCCTAATACATTGTCCCTCTGTATTCTGAATAAAGTTGATGATGCCATTCAATTGATGGCTTGTCTTCTTAGCTCTGGAATACCTATTAAACTTTTACACTCCCGCTTCCGAGGTTACGAACGAGATCAACTTTCCAATGACTTGACTAGTTTTAGAGGGGTGGTGATTTCTACTCAGGTTATTGAGGCTGGTATCGACTTAGATGCTCGTAAACTTTTCACGATGCCTTGTCCTTGGGCTTCGTTTGTGCAACGCTGCGGTCGTGCTGGACGGAATGGAACCTATGACGAATGCGATGTTTATTTGCTCGATGTTCAAGGATTAAACTCTTTACCTTATGATCAGTTGGACATCAAGGAATTTTGGAAATGTTTTGAGCAGTTGCCAGATGTCAAAATTGTGACATTGCTCGGTATTACCCCTCCAAAACAGCCAATAAAGGGTGATGTGATTAAACTTGGCATTTTAGAGGGATTATTTGACTCTCATCCAAAACAGAACAATAGTGGTGAAGATGTGAGTAAGTATATTCGTGGTGAAACTGATGAAACTTTGTCGATTATGTGGCGAGAATTCGAGAGAGAGCCTGCACAAGATTGGCGATATCGACAGGAAGAACTATGTCGAATTACAACTAAAAGATTCTACAAATTTTATAGTGGTTCAGTTTGGGTTTGGCATGACGGGGAAGAGTCCTGGATATTGTCAGATAAGCCAGTAGCAAATCAAATTGTACTTCTACCTCAAACTGTCGGGGGTTACGATGGCAAGTTGGGTTTCACAGGAAATAGTAGCGATCTTCCTCCTGCTCTGCCTGCTCAGGCTATAGGGAAATCAAAACGTGAGCTATATGGAAAAACAGATTTAGTGACCTTAAAACAGCATTCGATCGATGCTCGTAGTGAACTACTAAAAATGGCTGAAAATCTACAGTACTTAGACTTGGGTGAACTCTGGGATCTGGCCGCTGACTGTGCCCAATGGCATGATTTAGGCAAAGCCCATGGTCAGTTCCGTGATGCAATTAATGACCATACTGAAATATGGGCAAAGGCTCCCACTATGAGCCGTTACCAACGCAAAGGATTCCGTCACGAGTTGGCTAGTGCGATCGGGGCATTGATCAATGGTAAAGGCTTTTTATTCGCTTATATAATCGCAGCCCATCATGGAAAAGTTCGTGTTCATCTTGACAATTTTTATTGGTTAAAAGATGAAAAAGGTTTACGGGGGCTAATTGAGGGCGATAAAGTCTCTACTTGCTTCTTGGGAAATGATGCCTCTGATCAAGTTGATGAGTTTTCGATCGAACTACCAGATGTTGGGAATTGGAAATGTGCAGTGAATGATCTAGTTGAGAATTTAGGAGTTTTCAAACTGAGCTACTTAGAAACACTGGTGCGAATTGCCGATCGACGGGCTAGTAAGTTACGAGAGAAACCGGCCAAAGTATTAGCATGACTGTACCAAACAAAAAGTATTTGATTGCAAAACCTGTGGCCAAAACGAAAATATCAATAATTACTGCTCGGCCAATAAATCCCCATAGATTGCCAAAATCAAACTTTATCAATGAAACCAAATAATTTGGCAAACCCACCAATAATGCCTACGATCAGTGCGGCCAAGACGCTTCGATTGATGAATTCTTGGTTCACTATTCGTTTGTCGAGACCATCTACTTTAGCCTCTAATATTTTCCCCTGAGAGTCTATTTTTTCCTCAAGAGACTCAGTTTTTTCTTCCAGCCGAGCGACACTGACCTTCAGATCATTAACCGACTGTTCTAGCCGATCGAATCTTTGGTTGTTGGATTGCTCCATGCGATCAAGGCGCTGGTCAATTTTGCTAAGGATATCGGCGAGACTGACTTCGATGGTTTGGGTCATAGTGCGTACTGTGTTGAATTTAGCTTTTTCTGCTAAGGAAAAAATCTAGTTTTGACTAAGATGGTGGATAGAATACCGACCAGAGCAGTGATGATGCCAAGAAACCAATTGACCTGTAGGTTGGATCGATTCTCAACATTTGCTAATCGAGTGTCTGAGCCAGTAATAAATGTTTTCAGCTCCGCTATGGCAATCTTTAAATCCACAATGTCTTTGGCTATGACGGTAATTTTGCCGTCTAAGCCGACAACCAAATCTTTAAGATCTCTAATGTCTGTGTCGGTCGCCTGAGTCATAATGAGGTTCCTCAATATTGTGGATTGTTGAACTGTTTTAGTCTTCTTCGTCCCAGGCAAGCTCTATCAACTGATCTAAGCTTTTGATTTCAAAATATTTGCAGAGCTGAATGATTGTATGGTTATCGATCCGATCAAAATGGCTACGATAAAGCTTGCCAACAGTAGTTGGGCTAAGTTTGGTGGCAGCAGCGACTGTTTTTTGATCCACCCCCTTTTCAGACATTAGGGCTGGTAACTTACTCTTCAATTTCATACCTCTAATAATATCATGTTTATATCTTGGCACGATGCTATGATGACATGATACTAACTTGACACGATATCAGTATCGTGTTATCACAAGGCATCTAGCAAAATGATGCTAGTTTACGTTGTGTTGACTATCCTGAAGAATCTGAACCTTATTGCGGGGCTTATTGATAACCATAACCTCCGCCACCAGGAGTCTCAATTACAAAAACATCTCCAGCCTGCATCTGTACCTCCGATCGACCCGGCAAATTCTCCGTGATACTCTCCCTGGCACCTTGGCGTTCTACATAGTTATGACCCACAGCGCCAGCCCCACCACCCTCCAGACCAAAAGGCGGCACGATCCGATGGCCCGATAAAATAGCTGCTGTCATTGGCTCTCGAAAGCGCAGGCGGCGAATAGTGCCATTGCCGCCGGGATATTGACCAGTGCCTCCGCTGTTCGATCGAACACTAAACTCCTCCACTATGATCGGGAAGCGCCACTCCAACACCTCTGGATCAGTAAGGCGCGAATTAGTCATATGAGTCTGCACCGCATCAGTCCCAGCAAATCCTTTCCCCGCCCCGGAACCACCACAAATAGTTTCGTAATATTGATATTTGTCATTACCAAAAGTGAAATTATTCATTGTGCCCTGCGCTGCTGCCATCACCCCCAAAGCTCCATAGAGGGCATTGGTTACAGCTTGAGAAGTCTCCACATTGCCAGCGACTACTGCGGCTGGATAGTGTGGATTGAGCATAGAACCCTCCGGCACAATGATTTCTAGTGGTCGTAAACAGCCCGCATTCAACGGAATATCGTCATCGACTAAAGTGCGGAATACGTAAAGAACTGCCGCCATACAGACTGCTAGGGGCGCATTGGCATTGTTGGGCTGTTGGGGCGATGTGCCCGTGAAATCTACTCGGGCTGTTTGCTGAAGCTGATCAATCTGAATTGCTACCTGAATTTGACAGCCTTCATCGGTAGTGTAAGTAAAGTTACCGTCAGATAGAGAGCCGATCGCTTTACGCACTGCTGCTTCAGCGTTGTCTTGCACATATCCCATATAGGCTTGTACCATCTCTAGACCATAGTGATCTACGGTGCGCAGTAGCTCTTGGATACCGCGTTCATTCGCAGCAATTTGAGCTTGGAGGTCGGCAATATTGCGATCGGGGTTGCGCGCCGGATAAGCTGATTCCTGCAACCATTGACGTAAATCTGCTTCCAAAAACTTGCCAGCGGCCACTAGCTTTTTGTTATCTAACAAAATACCTTCTTCTTCTACACTTGTACTATGGGGCGGCATCGATCCAGGGGTAATGCCCCCAATATCGGCGTGATGGCCGCGTGAGGCCAAATAAAATAGGGGCTGCTCCGCAGTGCCAAAGACAGGAGTAACTACTGTAATATCTGGTAAATGAGTACCCCCGTTGTAGGGGTTGTTAGAAATATACACATCACCGGGTTCTAGATCAGCTCCGTGAGCTTGCATCAAAGAGCGAACACTTTCGCTCATAGAGCCAAGGTGAACGGGAATATGGGGTGCATTGGCGACTAGTTGTCCGTGTCGATCAAAGATCGCGCAAGAAAAATCCAAACGCTCTTTGATGTTTACGGAAGAGCTAGAGTTTTGTAAGGTAATGCCCATTTCTTCGGCGATTGATCGAAATAGATTATTAAAAATCTCTAGTAGCACCGGATCTGATTGACTATAATCTCTGGCGATCGGTGATTTCGAGGTTCCTTGATAGCTCAGAATTAAATAGTTCTCAGTCGTCAATACCCCTGACCATCCCGGCTCTAGAATATTGGTGCCAGTAGGTTCTACAATAATTGCGGGGCCAACAACATCATCATTAAGTCGTAGATCTACTCGTTGATAAACCGGTGCATCGTGCCAATTATTTTTAGTATAAATTTTGACCGTAGTTGTTGAGGGTAATTGGTTGATATCAGTTGACCTTGCCCTCTCTTTAATAACTGAATTGTAATGCTGTTCAGGACTCTGGCTCTCAGATGAAGCTTGACCCACGACTTCTACCGCCACTAATTCTACGATCAAAGCTCGATCGGCATCACAAAAACCATATCGATCGGCATAAGCTCGATCGAACTCTATTCTCATCTTGGCCACATCAGTAAAGTCTACGCTCAGACCCGAATCACTACCTTCATAGCGCAAATAAACTTTAGTGATTTCTTGAGTATCTGCGACACCTTGAGCGATGATCTCCGATCGACCAATAGCTGTCAAATTAGCCACAACCTGATTAATTTCAGCAATAGCAGCCACTGTCAGCGGAATTTCCAGAGCTTGCTCTTTGATTGTTCGCAAATCTGCCAAACCAATACCATAAGCCGAAAGCACTCCAGCCAAAGGATGCAGAAAGATCTTGGTCATCCCCAATGCCTCGGCAATCAAACAAGCGTGTTGACCGCCTGCACCACCAAAAGAGCAAAGAGTATAGTCACTCACATCGTACCCGCGCTGGGTCGAGATTTTTTTGATCGCAGCGGCCATTTTATCAATGGAGATCGCCAGAAATCCACTGGCCACTGTTTCGGGTGTTTGCAGAACGCCAGTCACATCAGCAATTTCAATAGCCAGGGCTGAGAATTTTTGTCGGACGATCGCGCTATCTAAAGGCAAATCACCATTGATTCCAAACACCTGAGGAAAGAACTCTGGCTGCACCTTACCCACCAGCACATTACAATCTGTCACGGTCAGATCACCACCTCGTCGATAACAGGCTGGCCCCGGATTTGCACCAGCAGATTCAGGACCAACCCGATAGCGAGAACCATCAAAACTGATGATCGATCCACCACCGGCAGCAATAGTATTAATCGACATCATCGGAGTCCTTAAGCGTACTCCAGCCACCAATGTTTCCGAAGTGCGCTCATATTCCCCGGCATAGTGCGAAACATCGGTAGAAGTGCCACCCATATCGAAGCCAATAATTTTATCGAATCCAGCTTTAGCACTGGTCTGTACAGCCCCCACAATGCCACCCGCAGGCCCTGAGAGAATACTGTCTTTGCCCTGGAATTGACTAGCTGCGGTCAAGCCACCGTTGGACTGCATAAATAGTAGTGGTACTTCTGCGCCTAGCTGAGAGGTAATTTGTTCTACATAGCGACGTAAAATTGGGGAAAGATAAGCATCGACTACGGTAGTATCACCTCGGCTCACTAGTTTCATTAGAGGGCTAACTTGATGAGAGACAGAGACTTGAGTAAAGCTGATCGATCGCGCCATTTCAGCTAACCGCAATTCATGATTTGGATAGCGATAGCCGTGCATCAAGACGATCGCACAAGCTCGAATGCCTTGATCATAGGCTGATTGCACAGCGGTTAATAAATCTTGATCGATTTCTAATGGCGACAATATTTCACCCTGGGCGCTGATTCTTTCGGAAACTTCAATCACCTGCTGATACAGCATTTCGGGCAAGATAATCTGGCGAGCAAAAATATCAGGGCGGTTTTGGTAGCCAATTCTGAGAGCATCCCGAAAACCCTTGGTAATTAATAATAGGGTTGGTGTCCCTCGGCGTTCGAGCAGGGCATTTGTTGCCACAGTGGTGCCCATTTTAATTGAGGCAATTTGATCGCTGGGAATGGGAGCATCTACGGCAAGTCCTAAAACTTCACGGATTCCTTGCATAGCGGCATCGGGGTAGCGCTCGGGGTTTTCGGAGAGAAGTTTGTGGACTACGATTTTCCCGTCGGGATTGGTGGCTACTATGTCGGTGAAGGTGCCGCCCCGATCGATCGAGAACTGCCATTGATTATTCATAAGTTTCTCAGTATTGGTTTCAAAGTAACAACCCTGAATACTAATGGGATATATCTCGAAATTATTGCAATCTTGCTAACGGGTACCAATTTAACGCGGGACACATTGGCTACCCCTCACCCCAGCCCTCTCCCACAAGGGGAGAGGGAGCAAGAGACTTCGTTTTGCGCTCCGGC
>JAYSRP010000228.1:0-12875 GCA_043721015.1 Synechococcales cyanobacterium
AGGAACTGAGCTTCCTCTCGCTGTAGTTCTGATTTTATTTTAGTAGCGCGCTCCCGCACATCTGGATAAGCCACTTCCGACATAGCGATCGCTGTTTCAGCTACAGCATCAATAAAAGCGCCATTAATTCCCAACAATCTACCGTGGCGCACCACCCGTCGCACTAAGCGCCGCAGAATATAACCGCGCCCAGTATTAGATGCCCTAATACCATCACTAATCATGTGGACTACTGCCCGCACATGGTCGCCAATAACTTTTAGCGAAACTAGCTGAGCTGGGTTAGCTGTAGCATAATCGACCCCTGCTGCTATAGCCGCAGTTTGAATAATTGGAAAAATCAGATCGGTTTCATAGTTATTCGGCACCTGCTGCAAGATCTGTGCCATGCGCTCTAGACCCATGCCGGTATCGATGTTTTTGTTCTGGAGGGGAGTGAGCTGACCATCTACATCTCGGTTGTACTGCATAAACACTAAGTTATAGAACTCAATGAAACGGGTGTCATCTTCTAGGTCAATATGGTCGTCGCCTAATTCAGGGTGGAAGTCATAGTAAATTTCTGAGCAGGGGCCACAAGGGCCAGTGGGGCCAGAAACCCAAAAGTTATCGTCGGCACCCATCCGTATAATGCGTTTGGGGTTGACACCGATTTTTTTCTGCCAAATATCAAAGGCTTCGTCGTCTTCTTCGTAGACGCTGACTACTAAGTTGGCGGGGGAGAGACCAAAAGCTTGAGTGGAGACTTCCCAGCCCCATTCGATCGCCTGTTCTTTGAAGTAATCACCAAAACTAAAGTTGCCCAGCATCTCAAAGAAGGTGTGGTGGCGGGCGGTGCGTCCGACGTTTTCGATATCGTTGGTGCGGATGCACTTTTGGGAGGTGGTGGCGCGGGGGTATTCGGAGGTTTTTTGGCCGAGGAAGATGGGCTTGAAGGGCAGCATCCCGGCAATGGTCAGTAATACGGTGGGGTCTTCTGGTATCAAGGAGCCGCTGGGTAAGGGTTGGTGTCCTCGATCGGCGTAAAAGCCCAAGAATTTTTGACGAATTTCAGCACCGCTAAGTTTTTGGGCAGCCATAAGATTGAAACCAGAAGATATCTACAGGCTTATATATTAGCTGCTGGGAGTCGATCGCTGCCATCAGCCGCTGAAATTGAGGAGTTTTCTTGCTGGTCATAGCCTTTTTTGCCATAGTTTGAGATATGTTAGAATGCCTAAGTTACTTAGTTAGTCATCGAGAATGCCTACCAGAGACATCTTTCATGAACTAGTGAGAACCGTCCTAGAGAATGAAGGATGGACAGTCACTCATGACCCTTATCGTATTGATTTGGGGTTTGTGGACTTTTATATTGACCTGGGAGCAGAGCGTTTAATTGCAGCAACAAAAGATGATGAGAAAATAGCGATAGAAATTAAGACCTTTTTAGCACCTTCCACGATTTCTGAGTTTCATACAGCAGTCGGTCAATTTATAAACTACCGAATTGCCTTAGAACAAGAAGATGCCGATCGGCTGTTGTACTTGGCAGCACCGCTGGATGTTTATAAGCGTTTTTTTAAACACCCATTTATTCGGACGGTGGTTCAGCGTAACCAAATTCCTCTATTGATATATGACACCGAACAGCAGGAGACTATCCAATGGATAAGATAACTTTATATCGTGAAACAATTCAGAAATTGTTAACTATTAGAGCTGAGTCTCGCTCTTCTCAAGATCCTGTGACTAGTCAAACTGTTTTTGATCTGAAGAATGATCATTATCAAATGGTTAATTTAGGGTGGAAGAATGGTAATACTCGCATTTATGGCTGTGCGATTCATGTGGATATTATCGATGGGAAAATATGGGTTCAACAAGATGGTACGGAAGATGCGATTGCTGATCAATTAGTGGCAGAGGGTGTGCCCACGCAAGATATTGTACTAGCCTATCAGGCTCCTCATGTTAGGCAATATACAGATTTTGCAGTTAGTTAGATTTTAGCTTAGGTTTCATAAAATTCTGAGGGCAACATGGCTTGGTTTAGTTTTGACCAATATTCTGAAAGGACTGTATTCTGCGCAGTTGAGTATGAATGCTTGCCCTGGCGAATCTCTTGTATCTCACTCAATATTGGTGCTGAGTTTGAGCTATAAATCAATGATGAGATCAACGATTCTGCTGCCCGACAAGCATTCCGACGTTCATGTACTAAGTTATCACGGTCATTCAGACCAAATATTTTAATACACATTTCTCCTCGATCACTGAGTCCAATCATTAGACCTGTTGCCGTGTCAACTGCTAAATGTTGAGATGGATCATCCTCATCATTATCGCTAGCTGGATTAATTAGTATTGGTTGCTCGTTAATAATGTCATCTGGATTTTGGGCATGTTGACCAATGACCGGAAATCGATTGCGTTTACCCATTTTTTTCTCATCATCTGATGTGGGTTGGTTGCAAGCAATGCAAGCAGGTAATAAATTTTTCCAATCATAAGCAAGCCAATAGTAACCAGGATGATCGATCGACTCGTGATGTTCATTCGTTACTTCGCCTTTTGGCCGAAAATGTTCAATATCTCCATGCTGAAATCCGGGGATTGGGCATTCACAATAAGCACATTTGCCATAGAACTGGCTGTCTTTACTAAGAAAGAATTCTTTTCGCCTTTTATATAACTTACTAAATTCATTTGGGAGTCTCTCCCCTTGAGCGATTAAATCATGTAATTCGTCTGTTGCTTTTTTACAGTCAGATAGCCAGCGCTGCCATTTTTTATTATCAGGTGGCTGTAGGTTAATTTTTCTCATTTCTTCAGTTTTCTGGATGAAATAATGCTTGCAATTGTTTTTTTGTTTCTATGTCGAGCATTTCAGGCGAAACATTAGTGATCGTACTATGTAATGCTGCCTTAACTGCTTTTTCGATCGATTGTTCAACTGGGCTTTCACTGTTGCTGAGCCTACTCTGTACGATCGGTCTTAGTTGTTGCAACTCGTCTTCCTCTTCATTGTTACGAGTTTTTTTGCCAAGGAGTTTGGTATATCGATCGACATCATCATGGCTGCGTTCGTTGCGGGTAGTGTATAGACCAAAGGCATCGGAGGTAAGTACTTGGTCGGCGCGTTTACCGGCAACTTGTTCTTTGTCGATGACTTTAAGGCTAATTTCGTTTTCTTCGTTTCTTTCCAGCTTGAGCAACATGCTTTGATCCACGTCAGCGATGCCAGCGGCGACTAGGGGGGTGTGGGTGCTGGCGATAATTTGAGTTTTGGGGAACTGTTGGCGAAGGCGCTGCACGATATGGCGCTGCCAGCGGGGATGGAGGTGCTGCTCGATTTCGTCGATGATTAAGATGCCGCCGATGTCGGGGTTGCCTAGGAGTCTTTCGGCGTGGAGGAGCCAGCCGATGAAGTCGAGTATCCAGATTGTGGTGCTGCGGTAGCCGTCGCTGAGGTTTTGGAGGGGCATTCTGCCCCATGGGCCATCTATTTCTAAGCCACGTGTGGTGAAGTGGATGGCGTGGGTTTGAGGATCGAGCATGAGGATATTGAGGAGTTTTTCTTCGAGGATGGATTGAATTTGGGGGTTTTGGCGCAGGTAGCGGAGGGAGATGAGTTCGGGGTTTTGCAGGGAGGTTTGGTGATCGAAGAGTGATTTGACGGCATCGATCGCTTTGTACTGTTCGTAGCTGGTGTCGGCTTGTTTCGATCTATAGGCTCCGTAGCCACAGACAAATATATCAGCCCAAGGAAAGTTTTCGGCGGGCTGGGTTTCTTGCCGCACAATCTCTGGGGCATCTTCAGCAACTCTGTGAACAGTAGTAGTAATAATATATTTTTTGAGTTTAGATGGGCTGCTGTCACGTAAATGTATAGTGATACGCCCTTCCTTTTCTCCTTTTTTAATTAACTCTCCGCTCGATTCAGCTACTTTAATTAAGGCTGCTGCATCGCTTTCATTGCATAGACCCAATGCAATACTTTTAAGAATAGTACTTTTTCCAATCGCGTTATCACCCAAAAGCATTAACCAAGAGCTAAGCTGTTGTTGCTGAGCTAGGTCAAGAGTAAAATTTTTAAAGCACCTTATGTTGTATAGCTCTATTTTTGAAATGGTCAGTTTCTTTCGATTTCTTGAAATAGCTGTTGTTTCCTCAATTACTTTGTGGATCCCTTTCTGTATTTTAGCTAAGACTTCAAAAGCAAATGCACTAGCATGTTTAGCGGCAAGCTGTTGACACTCCATTCTGCTTCTGTCTGCTTTACTTGTATCATTAAAAAGATCAGAAATCCCCCTAATTACCATCGTTGAGACCTGATGATTTGCTCGTGCTGCTTCCAGAAAACCAAATCCTTCCATTTCTACTGCAACCGCATCGCCATAAGTTGACTGCAAAAACTTAAACACCTCTGATTTTGTGGATGCTACCACTTTTTCCCCCGCAGCGATCGGAGCCACGAAAACTCTAGGTGTTAAACTAGAATCATCTAGCCTCTTCAACCAATTATCTTTTCTAGCTTCTGCTCTAGCTCTTTGTTCTAAGCTATAAGCCGATAAGCCAATTTCTGGTCTAGGCTTAAAATCTTGTTCGCTTTTACCTGACTCGTAACCATAAATTTTAGTAGTAGCAACAACATCACCCAATTTCACATCTCTAATACCTCCAGCTATTCCAACAAATAAAATAACATCAGGTTGAAAACACGCCACTGCTCGTTCTACTTCCAATGCTGCGCCACTGTTACCAGCCCCAACTTCCATGATGCCGACTTCCCAGCTCTGATTCTGATACTCAGCCGCAAAATATCCACGCTCGTATACCGTTCCATTAGCGTTGACTACTTCTTGCAGATTTTTTAGATGTTTACGAACCGCTAAGTACTCTACAGGCAAAGCTGTTATTATGACCGCGAAAGGCATATGTTTTCTCGATTATGTTTGCTTAAAGGTGCTTTATCTGTTTTCTCCAGATAAAGCAATATTGAAATCAGATAGTCGTTATTATTTTAGTTGATCGATTTAGATATTCTGTACCCAAAATATTCTTTTCTTCGGTCGGGCTTGAAACCTACCAATCTGATAGTACGAACTAAGAATTGTATTAAACTCTTAAGGAAAGTGCATTAACTTGTACTATTATGATATAGTACAGTATAACTCGATAAGGTATCCATTAGGGAAATGTCAAGCAGTAATACCGGTATTGAATGGACAGACAAAACCTGGAACCCCACCACTGGCTGCAACAAAGTAAGTCCGGGCTGTCTGCACTGCTACGCTGAAGCCCTGACCGAGCGCTTTCCTAAAAGCTTTCGACAAGGGTTTAAACTAACGCTCCATCCAGATAGACTGGATCAACCTGAAAAATGGCGCACACCTAGCCGCATCTTTGTAAATTCCATGAGTGATCTCTTTCATGAAGATATCCCCTTTGACTATTTACAAGAAATTTTTGCCATCATGCGAGATACACCCTGGCATGTGTATCAAATTTTGACCAAGCGCGATAAAAACTTGGCAAAGTTAGCACCGAAGCTGGAATGGGCTAAAAATATTTGGATGGGTGTATCTGTTGAAAATCAACAGTATATCCATCGCATCGATGCTTTACGTAAAGTCCCAGCAACAGTGCGTTTTCTTTCATGTGAACCCTTACTAGGAAAGCTCAACCTAGATTTAACAGGAATTCATTGGGTCATTGTTGGCGGTGAATCGGGATATCAACATCGTCCCATAGAACCTGAATGGGTCAGAGAAATTTTGCATCAAACACGAGAATCTGAAGCTGCATTCTTCTTTAAGCAGTGGGGGGGGCACCATTCCAAAGCTGGAGGGAAATTACTAGATGAATGTACTTGGAATGAAATGCCGTTAGCTTGGGATGAACACGTAACTGAGTGGCAAAAACAAAAAATATCTAGATACCAAAAATCTAGTAAGATTGAGCCAAAACACTTAATCGCTGTTCAATAAGGAGATTTTGGCATGAGTAAGTTCGGTAGTGAAGGTGAAGATATTATTGGAAAATGGTCTGAAGAAAAATTAGACCTACTCGAAAAATATCTTAAAGCCTATTCTGTAATCATGAATAAACAGAAGGAAACCTGGCTTAGGGCTTACTACTATATCGATGCTTTTGCTGGTTCTATCAGGCCGAAAGCCAAGGATGACGAACAGCGTTACATTGAAGGCTCTCCATTACGGGCTTTGCAGACTGTTCCTGGGTTTGATGGCTATTGGTTTATCGATGTTTCCCCGCAGCGTATAGAGCGAATCCAAAGTCTACGTGAAGAATTCCCGGATTCTACTATAGAAATATACCCAGGTAACTGCAATGAAGTTTTAGTGAATGAAATCATTCCTAAAATACCTCAATCTTCAAAAAAACGAGCCTTTGTCTTTCTTGATCCATATGGTCTACAAGTAGAATGGGAAACAATAAAAGCGCTGGCTAATACAAAAGCATGTGACATTTTTATTAATTTTTCCGTGATGGGAGTAACTAGACTTTTACCTAAAGCTCAAAGCCCAGATCCAGAGATAATAGCTCGGCTGAATAAAGTAATGGGAAATACAGATTGGATTAATCAAATCTATCGTGAACCTGATTCACGCCAGCTAAGTCTATTTGGGCAAAGCGAATCAACACTAAGTCGTGAAACCATTCAGGCAGAATGGCTATCCCTCCTATACACAGAACAGTTGGGTAATCTTTTTGAGTACGTTAGTAAGCCTGTGTTGATGCGAAATTCTACAAATTCAGTGTTGTATGCATTATGTCTGGCTAGTCATAATCAAAAAGCTATTAAAATCACTAATGATATTTTTAAGCGCCATGAGCAGCTTCGGGAGAGTTAATTCCCAAATTGATTACTCGAACAGTTGCCGTTGGTAACAATCGAGATGGTTTGTGAAGCCATCAAAGCCAAATATATGTATCCAGATTTAGCTAATGCCTTCACCAAGATCAATACCAAGTTCTCTCAGTTTTGCTTTTAGTTGCTCAGTTTCTTGTTTAGCAATGGCAGATTCCTGCTTCGCCAAATCCGATTCCCGCTTTGCCAAGTCGCATTCCCGTTGGGCTTGGATCATCGCTTCACCTGCATACACAGCAGACTCTTGGGGTGTAGGAACCAACTCCCCATCAGGTTTAAAGAATCGCAGTTGACCGTCGAGAATTTTCAAATATAGCTCTAGCGTTTCGCTCCATTTGCCTCGTGGTTGATTGGGTATTTCTTGGTAACGGTTGCCGATTAACCGCAGCCCAACAAATTCTAGCGATTCTGGATCGAACCAAAAATACTCTGGTGTGCGAAAACGATCTTGGTAGAGTTCTCTTTTGGTGGTTCTGTCTACTTGTGCGGTTGATTCTGATAGCAGCTCAATAATAATATCTGGATACTTGCCATCTTCTTCCCATACCACCCATGAGCGTCGCGGTTTGCGCTGGGTATTTTTGACCAGAAAGAAGTCTGGGCCTCGAAAGTCCCGGTTTTTAAGTTGTTGGCGGCTAAAGTAAACGGTTAGGTTAGCCCCAATGAAAAAATCATCTCGATCACGCCACAGCCATTCTAGGCAGCTTACTAGCAGCATTGCTTGCAAATAGTGCAGACTACTTTCCATTTCAGGCTCGTCGCTCGCCAACAGGTTGCTGTCGGGCAATAGGTTGGCAAATTCTTGGGAAGAGATAGTTGGCATAATTTTAGGTACCAAGTACACGGTCTTCGATTCGAGGTGATGCTCAAAGCCCATTACTTGATTTTAACCCAAATGATAGCTTTGCTCACCATCAACCCGAAAATTGAGAGACTTTCCAGATTGTCACCGCCTGTTGCGCCAGCCATTTTTGTTGTTTAATAACTCGATCGGGTGTCCATTGGTCATAATGTTCAGCGATCCTCTTAGTCAGAGCAAAGCCACTCTCTTCATACCTCGATCGCTTATACTCATACTCCCGATTACCAATATCTCGGTTTAGGCCAGCCTCACAGAGAGTCATATTACCCAACCGATTCACCAAAGCTTCGGCCTGCTCATCATTAAACTGTTCCCAACCCTCTTGGGGGTTTTGGGGCAAAATATGTTCCAGATTGAATCTTTTGCTATCGAAATCCAGCTCTGTATTACTCAATCGGCCTTCGATCTGACAGAGTATATACATAATTAAGCGTTTATTGCGGTTCTTGTTAGGAGCAATTACTTTATTAGCAAAAATAGAGCTAAATTCTGCATCAGTTGGATAAACTGTCTGTAGTGTAGTTAAAACTTGCGATAGGCTACGATAATCGCCAACTGCTAAATTCTCAGCAGCTTTGTTGTATACCTGTTCTTGCTCACTGGGTGTTTGACTACCAATCACATTATAGCGAAAAGACAAAACCACACAGATCTGCAACAATTTCTCAAAATCTTGAATTGATAAACAGCGATGAGCGGACAGCAATAAAGCAAATGGTTGACGTACTCCAAATAGCCTCAAAAGCAAAGCCGAATTCTGGCAAGATTCTGACCACTCCCCAGTCTCAGGTTGAGTAAGTCCTAAATAAACATCAATGTCTTCATCAATTTCTCGCAAGAGATTAAAGACTTGTTCTCGTTTAGCTACAGCCTTACGAATTCTTTTGAATAGCTCTGATTGACGCACAAAACTATGGCGACTATTCCAATGTACTCGTAAGAATTCCGGAAAACTTTCACTACCCAGGCGGCCAACAATCTTTTCCCAGCGGTCTTCTAAAATTCGTAGTTCTTGGTCGTGCTCTGCTGCTTTGCTTAAAACCGAGAACAAATAGTTTTTTAATAAATCGGTGGACGATAATCGCACACCTCGGGCGTTTAAAGTCTCGAATACTCGGTAGGCATTGAGTTCATCAGTTACCGTGATCACCGTGAAAAATAGGCTGTCACTGAGTCGATCAATAAATTGAGCCAACGCCCTACCTTTGTCTGGCTCTGAATTTTTTCTAATATATTCCTCAATCTTTTTCTCAAACCAAGTAAAAGCTTTCCGTAGCAGGTGTTCAGAAGCCCGAAAGCCCCGATTGGGCAAGGTTGCCACTAACGGCACTAAATAAGTTTGGTAATAATGATCATTATTACGGTTCAGGCTGAGCTTCGATCGAGTTGTCAGGGTCACAGGATCAAGATAGCCGATGTAGGTCTGTCGAAGCTGATCCAAGCGTTGCTTATTACGTTCTGGCTCTACTTGGTCATCAATTAGCTTCTGTAAACTCTTAAGCGTCGTCAGTATAATTAAGCTGATCGTAGTGAGGCGTTGTTGGCCATCAATTACGTCAAAAACCTTGTCGTCATTAGATTGCAGTACCAAATAGCCCATGTAGTGCGCTGGCTCACCATTTGGGTTGATCGTTTCCAAAAGATCGATCCACAAATCCTCCCACTCGGTTTCTGTCCAGCTATAGTCGCGCTGAAATGGCGGAATTTTGTAAGTTAACCCGTTGCCCATCAGTTTGCGATAGGTATCATTTTTGGTGTTGAAGTTGGTGGCAGACATGAATTTGCTTCAGGAGTGAATAAGATCTCTATTGCCGATTGTTTCTATATTAGAATACATAGATGTTAGCGTGAGAATGGTAATCATGGGTGGTAAGTTATTTGACCTGGGTCGTATTAGCCGGTCAAGAGCAAGAGGCGATCAATCAAACTATTGTGGGTTTTCACGATCAGCTCTAAGTAAAAATACTTCCCCCGAGCAGTTTTTGATAGCGATAATCTAACTCTGATCGCAATTCTGGCATACTCTCTAACTCTGGATCGGTAGCCATCAAATGGGTCGCAGCATCCCTGGCTTCTTGTAACACTTCTCCATCCGCTACAAGGCTGGCTAAGGCGAAATCTGCTAGCCCCGATTGGCGACTGCCCAATACTTCTCCTGGCCCCCGTAAACGCATATCCATCTCCGAAATCCAGAAGCCATCTTGGGATTCTACCAATACTTGCAGGCGCTGCTTGGCATCGGGGGAGTTGCTGCTGCTCATTAATAGACAAAAAGACTGGATGCTGCCCCGACCAACTCGACCGCGTAGTTGGTGAAGCTGCGCTAAACCAAAACGTTCGGCGTTCTCGATCGCCATCACTGTCGCATTCGGTACATCTACCCCCACTTCAATAACTGTAGTGGCAACTAAAATCTGAGTTTCGTTATTTCTAAAAGCTGTAATTGCTGCATCTTTTTCTGCGGAAGTCATGCGTCCATGGAGTAGCCCTACTTTAAACTCAGTAAAAATAGTGGTAGATAAACGTTCGTGTTCAGCCATAGCCGATTTTAAATCTAATTTTTCAGAGTCTTCCACCAAAGGCAAAACAATATAAACCTGTTGGCCTTTAGCAATTTCTCGCTTCATTAGCTCATAAGCTTGACGGCGTTCTTTGCCGCCCAAGATATTGGTTTGAATTGGCTGGCGACCAGCGGGCATTTCGTCAATTTGGCTAACATCCAAGTCTCCATGTAAGGTCAATGCCAGGGTGCGAGGGATGGGTGTAGCTGTCATAGTTAACACATGAGGTTCGATGCCTTTTTGTTGGAGGGTGGCACGTTGATAAACACCGAAACGGTGTTGCTCATCGATCACTACTAAACCTAATCGATCAAAGTTAACCTTATCTTGAATCAGGGCATGGGTGCCGACGATAATTGATAGTTCACCAGTTTCTAATTCACGGTAAATCTTTTTACGCTTGGCAGCTTTGGTAGAACCAGTAAGTAGTTCGATCGGCAAATGCAGCATCGTAAACCAGCTAGCCAACTTGCGATAGTGTTGCTCAGCCAAAACTTCGGTAGGAGCCATGAGCGCGGTTTGATAGCCAGACTGAATCGCTGCCAAGATCGCCATTACTGCTACTAAGGTTTTGCCAGAACCCACATCGCCTTGCACCATGCGGTTCATCGGATTTGGTTGCTGGAGATCTTGCAAGATCTCACCGACGACTCTTTCTTGGGCGTTGGTCAACTTAAACGGCAGCATCTGACGCAGTTTGTCTAACAGCGAGTTTTCCGGGATTTTGACCGCGACAGTAGTTTTTTGGCGGAGCTTTTGGCGACGATATAAAAAGCCAAGCTGGAGATAAAAGAATTCATCAAATACTAAACGACGACGGGCGTTATCTTTGGCGGCGGTGTCGGTCGGGAAATGAATGTTCTCGATCGATTCCACTAAATCCAATAACCGATATTTCTCGCGCAGATCGGCGTTCAGAGTTTCGACTAAAAGCTGAGCAGAGGGCAGAGCTGCGGCCATTGATCGACGGATTAAATCGGCGCTAATGCCTTCGGTTAAAGGATACACCGGCAAGATTTTTCCTACTTTCATCGAAGCAGGAGCATCACCGTCATCACCAAGAACTTCCATTTCTGGGTTATCTAGAGTTAGTCCATACTTACCCTGATTTTTCACTAATCCCGAAGCAGCGACCAATACTCCCGGAGAGAAGCGCTTTTTCATAGATTCTTGCCAGCCTCGGTTGCTGTAGCGACTGCCTGCATAAAAACGCCCCAGACGGATCTGGCCAGTGGGGTCGTTGAGGACTAGTTCAAAAATGGTGAGCTTCTGGTTTTTGGGGGTGGTGAAGCAGTTGCAGCGTTTGACGGTGCCAATCAAGGTGACAGTTTCGCCTTCGGCAAGCGATCGAATATCGACTTGTTTGGCATAGTCGATGTAGTCACGGGGGTAGTAAAACAGTAGGTCTTTGACGAAATATAAGCCTAGTTTGGCGAGACTATCAGCGGTTTTGCTGCCCAGCTTAGGGAGATCTTTGATGGGTCGATCGAGGCCAATAAGTGAGGCAGGATTTGTGGATTCTGGTTTGGTTTCTGAGGCAATCGGGGCAATTTGTAACTTTTGGCGTTCCTCTACAGCAGCTTGGGGATTTTGGACTAGTTGGGTGATAGTAGTTTGGGCAGTGTTGATGAGTTTTTCGGTTCTGGCGAGGAGTTGCTTGCGATCGACTGCTAAAAGCTGCATGTAGCCATCAAATTCGCTGGCGAGCGCCCGCCACTGCTGTTGGTCGCTGGTGCTGAGGGCGGCGGGAGGTTTGTTGAGGGTAAGCGAGAAGAATTCGCTGAAGCGGTAGCGCTGGCCAACTAGGTCGGTGAAACCATACTGGGCTTCTACTGCTAGTGCTTTTTGTAATCTTGCCCAATCGATTGATTCCGCCATTTTCCCAGCCTGCTTACCATCAAGGCAATTTTACATCATCAGGCATTTTCTGGGGCTGGGGGCTGAAATACTTCAAAGACTTGGCGGCAGTATTGACGCAACTGTTCGGCACGTTCCGGGGCAGGTTGAACTTCGCCTTCTACTTGCCACTGTTCGATGGTGGAGAGTCGCCATTGTTTACCTCGGTAGTCGAACCCAGCAGCTTCTAGGCCAATGAGCCTGCGTGATTCTGGTTCGCCGTAAAAGCGCAGTTGCAGCAAAATACTGCGGCTTTGCCAGCGGCGGCTCCAGCCGGGGAAGTGGAAGGCAATATCGATCGAGTCGGGGTCAACTAGCTCGTTGGTGTCGCGGTCTTTCGACCAGGGGCGTAGGTCTACTCGTGCGTCGGGAAACTCCGATCGAAACAGGCTGACGACTGAGGCGATTTTCCCGGCGAGGATGAGGTTGGTGGCTTGTTCGGCAGCGTTCAATGTCTCCGTCACTCCTGAATACCCAAGGTTCTTTTTAATTTAGCAGAAAAGTATGGGATTGATCGGCTTGATCGAAGCTATCGCCTTCAGTTTAACTTCCAGGCGGGAAGTCCCGCGCCCTACTGATAGGGTGAGCGTCGGGATGAAAGCCGAGCGAGATGACGATGGCAGTCGAGCCACACAACGCAAAGCGTTTGGGGTTTGAGACTGAAGGAGGAGACGAGCAAACC
>JAYSRP010000229.1:0-12834 GCA_043721015.1 Synechococcales cyanobacterium
TATTAGCTATCAATACCGTTGTAAACACAGTAACCTTCATTGCTAGCTTTCTCTGAGGTTAATTGCATCAAAGCTAGCCGATCGAATCTGAGCCTACTCCTAGTTCTCTCAATTTATTTACTAGCTTTGCCACCAATCCAGAGTAGTCTCACTCATTAGGTTTGGGAGGTAACTGAAGCATCCAATGGAGAATTGCCAGCAGTTTTTCTACCGGATCGACAGCATATTCTTTACTTTCTAAAGTCACCGTTTGATCGATCAACCGCATAAACTGCCAAATACTCCCGGTTGTCACCACTCCATAAATTTGTTCAACCTGCACACCCTGCTCTCGATTAAACCTTTGAGCCGCTACCATCTCAGCGATACACTGACCCAGACCGCTTTTCAATACTCCTTTTTTAGCCTCCACCAAAGCAATCACCGGAGCCTCGATCGTCAACTGTAGTGGACTACGAGCAATCAAAAAATCACATGCACCACTTAAACCTAGCTCTCGATCAATTGTAAAATCTTGACCAGAAAAAATACTCACCTGACCATGAGCTAAACTACGCAACTCCAACAAAATTGGCGCAATAATAAACTCTGATCGAGCCTTCTCCGAATCTACATCGATCGCCAAAGCCATACCCATCGCCAAAGACTGTTGCAACCAATCACTAGCCAAAATCGGCAACACCAGCGGAATAAAAGCCGCCTGTCGTAGCTCAACATCTAGCCTGCTGCGCACATTATCGATCGTAAAATCACTGTAAGGCATAACTAGTTACTCCTCTAGACTTTAAAGCAGACAAAACAAAAAGCCTGCAAACAAATCTGATATATTCATTAACTTAGCGCATCGCGTCGGCCAAGATTCATTAAACCAGGCATCACCATGGAATCTGCATTCACTCGGTTTCCCACAAGGCTGCAAGAGGCGATCGTCTCCCGCGTGGGTTGGTCATCCTTGCGACCAGTCCAAGAACTAGCCAGCCATGCCCTGCTGGACGGCAATAACGCCATAATTTTGGCTCCTACCGCCGGGGGGAAAACCGAAGCCTCAATGTTTCCGGTCATCGCCCAGCTATTAGAACCCGAACCCCATGGAGTCGGAGCCATTTACATTGCTCCGATCAAAGCTTTACTGAACAACCAATCCGATCGACTGGGACTCTACACCGAAATGGTTGGTCTGCGTAGATTCCTCTGGCATGGCGACATCAAAGCAAATGCCAAAAAATCCTTCATCAACGATCCTGCCGCACTGCTCATGACCACCCCCGAGTCATTAGAAGTAATGCTGCTCTCGGCCAAAGTAGACTGTTCCCTAATTTTCAAAGACCTGCAAGCAGTAGTGATCGACGAAGTTCACGCTATTGCCGGAACCGATCGAGGTGCCCACTTAATTTCTGTCATCGAACGCCTAGCCAAATTTAGCTCTCACGATATTCAGCGCATCGGACTCAGCGCCACCGTCGGCAACCCTGCCGATATCCTCACCTGGCTGCAAGGCACCTCCAAAAGACCAAGCTGCATAGTAGACCCACCTAAAGTCGCCAGTAAAAAAGACCTGCGGGTGTGTATGCACGACAACTCAGACTCGATCGCCATAGATGCTGGCGCGATCGCCGCTGGCAAAAAAAGCCTATTTTTTTGCCAGAGCCGCGCCCTCTCCGAAGAAATCGCTAAACGCATCGCCAACCAGGGCACCGACGTATTTGTGCACCATAGCTCTGTTTCGGCTGAAGAGCGTAGCCACGCCGAATCACGCTTTCAGGAAGGTCAGAACACCTGCATTGTCTGTACTTCTACTTTAGAGCTGGGAATTGATGTAGGTGATTTAGATAACGTCTTGCAGGCCAATTCACCCTCCACCGTTTCATCATTTTTACAGCGGCTCGGTCGCACTGGTCGCCGGGGCGGCAACGCTAACACTACCTTTTTTGTTCAAGATAGCGAAACCCTGCTACAGGCCACCGCAATCATCGAATTAGCTCGCCAGGGCTGGGTGGAGTCAGTGCCGGTGCAAAATCGCACCTGGACAGTGTTGGTGCATCAGCTTTTGGCTTTGACTTTACAGTTTCAGGCGATCGAACCAGAACGCTGCTGGGAGCAGCTATCGGTAGTGCCCGATTTTGCTGGCATCAGTCGCGCTGAATTTAATTTATTGATCGATCACATGCTAGCCAACGGCTTTTTGTTTATGACCGGCGGTCAGCTCTCCATGGGCACCAAAGCTGAAAAAACCTTTGGTCACAAAAACTTTATAGAGCTATACGCCGTTTTTAGTAGTCCTCAGCTCTATCAAGTCCAAACCACCGGAGGCTACACGATCGGCTCTTTAGAACAGGCTTTCGTTGATCGCTTAGTCCCTGATATCACTTCTTTTTTGTTAGGCGGTCGCTCTTGGATTGTAAACGTAGTTGATAACGATAAGCGAGTAGTGCAAGTGAGCGGCGCACCGGTCGGTAAAAAACCAAGCTGGGGTGGCTTTATTCCTGAACTGCTCAGCTTTGAACTCTGCCAAATGATGGCAGAAATACTGCAATCTGATAAATCTATGCCCTTTTTAGACCCCGCCGGTCAAGCGGCCTTAGATGAATATCGATCGACTCTCGGCCAGCAGATCTGTGGTTTCCCAGCGATCGAGTGGGATGCTGACGGCAACGCTACCTGGTGGACTTTTGCCGGTGGTCGGATCAATCACACCCTGAAATATGGCATTCAGGGCAAACACGACTGGCAAGTGCGGGTGGATAACTTTAAACTGCGCATTGAAGGAGATAGCCTAGGCGTGGGTACTTTGAGCAAAACTATCGATCGAGTGCTTTCCAAAAAATTCTGGCAAGAAAAGACTACTCGTAATTACTTAATGAACAATATGCCCAACTATCGATTCAGTAAATTTCAGCAGGTATTGCCCGAAGAATATGCCTTTGAAGTAGTTCAGAGCTATTTATTAGACATAGAGGGCATCGCTAAACTGCGGAAGTAGCGCTTTAGAGTTTGCTGATCAGCAGCTTGCCTAGCGAAATGCCGGGAGATTCAATGTACTTATAGCTAAGTTTAGCGACCGAAAAAGTGCTGACTACAGCTAACACAAATGCTAGTACTAGCAATATGTGTGGCTCCACGAAACTCTCTATGGTCATTTTTAGCCCTGGTACTAAAAACCACGAAAAACTAAAATGAACTATGTACATTGAATAAGAAACCTTCCCGATCTCGGCTAAGAATTTGTTAGAGTACTTTAGCTCTTGCAAAATATTTAGCAGCAGCGCAAATGATAAACCAGAAGATATTGTGACTAACACTAACATCCACGGCTCTTTGTGGGCAAACAACATCTCCAAAGCAATGGTAATGATAGTAAAGATGACAGCTTGAGAAATGAGTGGTAACTGGACACGAATTCCATTTTGGTGATGGAAGAAGATCGTCATTCCCAACAAAAATACTGGAAGCTGATTAATAAGGTTTCGATAAATAAACGGATCATTAATAATATCCGGCGATAGATATTGCCAAATTACTACTTGAATAATGATATTTAGAAGGATAGAAATTGCTATCAAACCATATAAAGATATTATTCCCCACTTTTGGAATGCCCAAGAAAATAGCCTAAATAACATGGGAAACAAAGCATAAAAGGCCATCTCGGTGCCGATCGACCAACCACCGGGCACAATATTATTGTTGGCAGAGGGTACAAAACCATGCAGGAAAAAAATATTAGCTAAGACACCGCCAAAATCGTAGCGAAAATAGGTGACATTAATAATTTTTAAAATATTAGCAAAAGGATCAGTCGAAAAATACCAAATAATTGCAAAATAGTATAGCGGTGCAATTCTAAAAAATCTACGGATAAAGAAGGCTACCAATGAATGGTTTTCGGCCTGTCTCTTTACCTGCGAAAGACACAGCGTATAAGCAGAGGCCACAAAAAAAAGCTGAACGCCAATTTGTCCATAGTCGGCAATAGCTTTGACCGGTGTCGATAAACCATTAATAGTTTGACTGGTGTGGACAAAAATCACCATTAAAATTGCAATGGCGCGTAAAACATCGATATATGCTAATTTTTCAGCAGCAAAAATTGTCTGACTATTGGGCGTGGCTGTGATGATCAATTTAACTACAAGATAAAGTTTATAAAGAATCTAGTGGTTCACAAAATCGATCGATTCCCACATCCTCTATATATAACAATACCGGCACCGCCAAAACATTGGGGCAGACTTTACTAGTTTGCAGCAAATGAAGTGCCATAGCCCAGTTGCCATTAATTAAATCTACTCTTAAGCTATCTTGACAGAGCACTGCCCGACATTTTTTGGCCAGTGCTGGCAACCAATCACTATTATTCAACTGTGGTTCCTGACCGGCTCGAATCGCCAAACTCATAGCCGCATCTTCTAGGTCGCCCTCGCAGTCAGAGATCGTCTCTAGTGCGATCAAGGCATCAGGGTATTCTAAAAGCTGTGCTATTAAACGAGCAATTTCGGTGAAACTGACAATCATAATTAATCTTGGTGATTGAATCTGTGTGGTAGCTAAGAAGATTTTTGTTTGGAAGCAGCAACCAAATCCCGCAGCAAATCTGCCAACAGGTCTGCACTGTTTAACACCCCCATTTGAGAAGTATTGTGTGACATATCACTCAAACGCTGTGGCGATCGAAGTAAGTTGGCGACCTCTTCAGCCAAAAAGCCCGCAGTGAGCTTTTCTTGCCGAAACACCAACGCTGCACCAGTTTCGGCCATACATTTGGCATTCACATACTGATGGTCTTCGGCGGCATAGGGGTAAGGAATCAGGATCGAAGGCAGCCGACAAACCATTAGTTCCGTCAAAGTGGCCGCACCTGATCGACTAATCATCAGGGTAGCTCGCTGCAACAGCCCTGCCATGTTATCGCAAAAAGCCAAGGACAGATAGTTGGGGTGCCGGAGACTACCAGAAGCTGGATCTTTATCGCCGGTTAAATGCACAATGAAGGCTCCCGTGGCCAACCAAGCCGAAGCACTATCACGCACCAGATTATTGAGAGCCACAGCTCCTTGAGAACCGCCAGCAATCACAATTACTGGCACATCTGGCGGAATCGGCAAATCTAGTTTTTGACGCTGCAAAAACTGCTGTCGCACTGGTGTTCCCATATAAATAGTGCGGGCTTTTTTTAGGTACTGGGCAGCACTGCTAAATCCTAGAGCCACCTTGGTACAAAAAGGACTCAGCAAGCGAGTGACCTTACCAGGTAGAGCATTCGATTCGTGTAAAACTACCGGTATGCCTAGACTGTAAGCCGCTAAAATGGCCGGGGCTGAAATATAGCCGCCGGTGCTGAACACTCCATCAAACTTACCCTGTTTCAAAATTTTTCTGGTAGTAAAAATACTAGCCACCAGCAGCCGTATAGTATTCAGATTTTTGGGAATAGATTTACCTTGAAAGCCCCGCACAGAAATTAGGTGCATCGGATACTGCTTGGGCACCAAAGTAGTTTCCAGTCGATCGGGCACGCCCAGCCACTCGATCTCGAAGTCTGCGAGCTTTTCTGCCACAGCCACCGCTGGAAAAAGATGCCCACCAGTGCCACTGGCGGCTATCAGAAGCTTACCCGAACCCTGAGTCACGTTGTTACTTTCCTACATTTCTTAAAGATATCGCGCCAAATTAGCCTAGTACCTGCGATAATTAAAGCACTATTCCGACTAGATTGATGCTATCGGCTAAACATTTGGAGAATTTTTGTAATGGCTGGATTGAAGCTTGTTTCGCCGATGTTAGCTGGTCATCTGTTGACTGGTTTGATATTGAGTTTATCGATCGGTTCTCTAACCCCTAGTTATGCAGCCACATCGCCTCTCCCTGCCAACGTTAGCGGACTAATTAACAAAATTGACCAAGCTGCCAACAGCCGCCAGCTACCGGCTCTACTAGAGAATTTTTCAGCCAATTACACAGTTGATGGCATGAGCCGTAGTCAGTGGCAACAGCAGGTCAGCGGCCTGTGGCAGCGCTACTCCAGCCTGCGTTACAGCACCACCATCCAAAACTGGAAGCAAGATGCTGTTGGGATATCGATCGATATCACCACCCAAATTGATGGAGCCAGCATAGGAGGCGGCAAGCAAAATAAATTGTTTGCCAAAATTCAGGCTCGTCAGTACATTGTCAATGGCAAAGTTGTCCAGCAACAAATTTTAAATGAGCAAGTGCGCTCTAGTACTGGAACAAAGCCTCCGACAGTGGATATGGTGGTTCCAGATAAATTGCGCCCCAGCGAAGATTACAACGTGGATGTAATTGTGCAGGAGCCGTTGAACGATGATGTGATGATGGGTGCTTTAAGTGAGCAGCCGGTAAGTACTGGCAGTTACGGTAAAGCCACACCTTATAAGTTGGAGTTGTTATCTACTGGTGGACTGTTTAAGAATGCCAAAGCACCCAGTAAAGCTGGCGACTACTGGTTATCGGCAGTGTTTGTGCGCTCTGATGGTATTACTACAGTTACTCGTCGGATTCATGTGCGGAGAAGCTAGTGAATCGTTTAACCGGACAAACTGTGCTGATTTCGGGAGCCAGCAGTGGCATTGGGGCGGCCTGTGCTGAGCTGCTGGCACCTTTGGGAGTAAGGTTGATTTTGCTGGCACGACGTACAGCCAAGTTACAGCTAGTTGCCGATCGCTGTGTGGCGGCGGGCGCTGATTTAGATAACCTGCTGTCAATAGCATGGGATGTGCGTCAACCCTTTGGCTTAGACCAGCTTCCGGCAGCTTGGCGATCGATCGATGTTTTGATCAATAATGCCGGACTCAGTCGAGGGTTAAGTAAGCTACCCGCTGGAGAGGTAGCCGACTGGGAAGAAATGATCGATACCAACATTAAAGGTCTGCTGTATCTCACCCGAGCAATTACCCCCGGCATGATTGAGCGGGGACGTGGACATGTGGTGAATTTAGGTTCGATTGCCGGTCGCCAAACATACCCGGCAGGCAATGTGTACTGTGCCACAAAGGCCGCAGTAAGAGCTATTTCTGAAGGTTTAAAGATCGATCTATTGGGCACACCGGTGCGAGTGACCAATATTGATCCGGGCATGGTCGAAACCGAGTTTAGCGCGGTACGCTTTCACGGTGATTTGGAAAAAGCTGATCGAGTTTATCAGGGTCTTATCCCCCTCACCGGTATGGATGTGGCTGAGACTATTTTGTTTGCCCTGACTCGCCCAGCTCATGTGAACATCAGCGATATTTTACTGATGCCCACGGCACATGCTACGGCTACTTTGGTCGATCGAAACATTTCTTTGCCATGATTTCTAAATAAGTTTTCTAGTCAGAGATTTGCTAGATGTGTAGATTCGATCGATCCCCGCCCTTTAAGCAAAATCTCTCGCTAGCATGGTCTTTTGTAAGCACCTTTTCAAGACCTTATTACAGGAGTGCCGCATGGATTTTCTCGGAGATACCGTCGTTTTATCACGGATGCAGTTTGCTCTCACTGCCATCTTTCACATGCTCTGGCCAGTTTTGACTACCGGCATGTCTATTTACCTTATTGTGGTGGAGGGGCTGTGGCTCAAGACTAAAAATATCAGCTATTACCACCATGCCCGCTTCTGGGCGAAGCTCTATGTGCTGAATTTTGGGATTGGGGTAGCCTCAGGTTTGCCGATGGAGTTTCAGTTTGGCACCAACTGGGCACCGTTTTCGGAGGCCGTCGGAGACTTCTTTGGCAGTATTTTGGGCTTTGAAGCTTCGATGGCATTTGCCTTAGAAGCTGGATTTTTAGGAATTATGCTGTTTGGTTGGGATCGCGTGCCGCCTGCGATTCACTATTTAGCCACAATTATGGTGGGCTTTGGTGCCAATCTTTCGACGGTGTGGATTTTGGTAGCCAATTCTTGGTTGCAAACTCCGGCGGGTGGAGATTTTATTAAAGGCAAGTTTGTAGTTAGTGATTATTTTCAGGCAATTATGAATCCTTTTGCCCTAAACAGCATTTTGCATATGTTCTTAGCTACGCTAGAAACATCGCTGTTTGTGATTGGTGGCATTAGTGCCTGGTATATTTTACAGAAGCGTCATCAGGAATTTTTTACTTTATCTTTTAAAGTAGCGATCGCCGTAGCCGTTGCAGTCACGCCCTTACAGATTGTGATGGGACACCTCAGCGCCGAGCAAGTTCGTCACTATCAACCAACTAAGCTGGCGGCTATGGAGGCCCAGTGGGAAACTATTCCAGCCGGATCAACGGCGGATTGGAGCTTGGTGTCATTGCCGAACGATAAAGCGCAGCGGAATGATTGGGAGCTAAAAGTTCCGCAAGGATTGGGGTATGTGCTGGAGTTTAAGCCCAAGCTATCGGAGCCGGTGTTGGGTTTGAATGCTTATAAACCAGCCGATCGACCTCACGCTATTGGTTTAATTTATTACTCGTTTCGGATTATGAGCGGCATTGGCTTCTTTTTAGCTGGCATAATGCTGGTGAGCTTAGTACAGTGGCTCCGAGGTAATTTGGGAGTCGATAGGCTACCCCAGCAAAAATGGCTGCTGCGGGCTTGGGTGCTGGCGGCTCCCTTGGGCTACATTGCGGTAGAGTCGGGCTGGATTGTGCGCTGTGTGGGTCGTCAGCCCTGGACGGTCTATGGTGAACTGCGCACGGCAGACATGGCCTCTCATTTGCCAGCGGCGCAGGTGCTAACTTCGTTGACTGCTTTTGCCGTGTTGTATAGTTCGCTGCTGGTAATTACGTTGTTCTTTGCCAGTAAAATTATTCGCAAAGGGCCAAATTTAGAGCTGGCTGCACCTTTTGCCATAGCTCCCGTAGAGCATCAGCTCGATTCTCGTCCTGTAAATTAATTGGAGTAAACCATGGAAGCCCTCCAGCATTTTTTGCCGCAAGTGTGGTTTGCAATTTTAGGTTTGTTTTTGTTTTTGTATATCACCCTGGATGGTTTTGATTTGGGGGTGGGCATTCTGTCTCTGACTTCTTCTAGCGAAGAGCGGCGCAGTATTTTGATGACCAGTTTGGGCAACGTGTGGGATGCCAACGAAACCTGGCTGGTATTGATGGGTGGGGCGCTGTTTGGGGCGTTTCCGCTGGCTTATGCCACGATTTTGAGTGCGCTATATATTCCGGCGAGTACGATGATTTTTGGGCTGATTTTGCGGGCGGTGGCCTTTGAGTTCCGAGAGAATTCTGATAACAAAACTATCTGGAATTTAGCTTTCGGGGTGGGCAGTTTTTTGGCAGCGCTGGGTCAGGGGTTTGCTTTGGGTTCGGTGTTTGAGGGCATCGCGGTGGATAGCTTGGGGCATTTTACTGGGGGGATGTGGGATTGGCTAAGCTGGCGATCGATTATCGTAGCTCTCACTCTGATCCAAGGCTATGTGCTGATTGGTTCGACCTATTTAATCATGAAGACAACGGATGAGCTGCAAGCGACTCACTATAAAACAGCGAAGTTAGCGGCAATTACGACCTTAGTGGGGGCGGTGTTTATTACGGTGAGCACACCGATTTTTTATGCCCAAGCCCGCGATCATTTGTTTGATCCGCCGTTGCTATATGTGTTTGCAGCAATTCCGCTATTGGGTTTGGGTTTGGTGGGTTTGTTATTGCGCAGTTTGAGCCGTAAGCAGGAAACAGCACCATTTATCTGGACGATTTTACTATTTTTGATGTCTTTTCTGGGTTTGGGTTTAATCATTTTCCCCTATGTAATTCCACCCAAGATCACAATTTATCAAGCCGCTGCTTCACCGAGCGCTTTGACTTTTATGATTATTTTTATCGGCTTCTTGATTCCAATTATGTTGTTTTATAATATTTACAATTATATTGTTTTTAGAGGCAAGGTTACTTCACTACATGAAGAATAATAGTCTTGGGCTTTTCCGCTTTAAGTATGTTCTAGCAGGCTATGAGGATTAGTGTGAAAGTCAACTCAAATTGATCGGCCAAACCTCCGAACACCCCGGCAGGCATTCTGGTAATCTTAGGTTAAGTAATTTTAAGCTAACTGAAAAATGACCTCTCCCCAAGACCTAATGAAGCAAGAAGTGGGCAAAGCCGCTGCTGCCCGTGTTCAATCCAACACCGTCGTTGGCCTAGGCACTGGTTCCACCACTGCCTTTGCGATCGAATTCATCGGCAAACGTCTCGCCTCGGGCGAACTCACCAACGTCAAAGGCATTCCTACTTCTTTCCAAGCCACCGTGCTGGCTAAAAAATACGGCATTCCTTTGACCACCTTGGATGAAGCCGAAGTAATCCACATAGCAATAGATGGAGCCGACGAAGTAGATCCCCACAAAAACCTGATCAAAGGCGGCGGTGCTGCTCACACCCAAGAAAAAGTTATCGATTCCTTGGCTGAACAGTTCATTGTGGTCGTAGACAGCAGCAAAATGGTCGATAAACTCGGCTCTACTTTCTTGCTACCAGTCGAAGTTATTCCGATGGCCGTTACCCCGGTAATGCGGGCGATCGCCAAACTCGGTGGAGTGCCAGAACTGCGCATGGGTGTGCGCAAAGCGGGGCCAGTGGTGACAGACCAAGGAAACTTGGTAATTGATGTAAAATTTAGCTCGATCGATAACCCGGCTGAACTAGAAAAGACTTTGAACAATATCCCTGGGGTCTTGGAAAATGGCCTGTTCGTAGGTGTGACCGATTTAGTCTTAGTCGGTGAACTACAAGGTGACAAAATTGTAATCAAAGAATTATAAATTCTATTAACTACAACTTTATTCAACAAAAATATTAGGAGTTATTTTGAGTCAACATACTAACATTGCCCCTCATGGTGGCGAATTAATTAATCGGATAGCCTCTGCTAGCCAAAAAGCCGAATTACTCAGCAAGGCTGAATCCTTACATCGAGTCACACTAGACGAACGAGCCTGCTCAGATTTAGTGATGATTGCGATCGGAGCCTTCAGCCCCATTACTGGCTTCATGACCCAAGCCGACTACCAGCCAGTGGTAGATACCATGCGGATGGCCAATGGTTTACCTTGGTCTATCCCCATCACCCTTTCTGTTACCAGCACCGTAGCAGAACCTTTGGCAGTCGGTAGCTTGGTGCGTTTGGATGACCCCACTGGTCGGTTTATTGGAGTATTGGAACTCAGTGAAAAATATAGCTATGACAAAAAACACGAAGCCGTCAAAGTTTACCTCACCGAAGATGCCAAGCACCCCGGCGTAAAAGTAGTCTACGACCAAGGCGATGTGAACTTAGCTGGTCCGATCTGGCTACTAGAGCGCGAAGCACATCCATTGTTTCCTACTTATCAACTAGACCCAGTCGTATCTCGGAAGATGTTCCAAGATAAAGGCTGGAATACAATTGTGGGCTTCCAAACTCGCAACCCAATTCACCGCGCCCATGAATATATTCAAAAATGCGCCATGGAAACCGTCGATGGTTTGTTCCTACATCCCTTAGTAGGAGCCACCAAAGAAGATGATATTCCGGCAGATGTGCGAATGCGCTGCTACGAAATTATTTTGGAGCATTACTACCCACTCGATCGAGTAATCTTGGGCATTAACCCCGCCGCCATGCGCTACGCCGGTCCCCGCGAAGCCATTTTCCACGCCCTCATCCGCAAGAACTATGGCTGCACCCACTTCATCGTCGGTCGTGACCACGCCGGAGTTGGCGACTACTATGGCACCTACGATGCCCAATACATTTTCGATGAGTTTGCCGAAGGCGAATTAGGAATCGTACCCATGAAGTTCGAGCACGCCTTCTATTGCACCGTCACCAAATCGATGGCCACCACCAAAACCAGCCCCAGCACCCCCGAACAACGGGTACATTTATCGGGTACCAAAGTCCGTGATTTGTTACGCCAGGGCGAGCTACCACCCCCCGAGTTCTCTCGCCCCGAAGTAGCCGTAGAATTGATCAACGCCATGAAAAACGGTTAATCAATCAAAATGATGGATAAACCCCGCCCCATACGTAAAAACGTAGGGGCGGGTTTATCCAAAAACCATTTCCCCATTCAAAACATCAAATAAAAACCCGCCCGCCCCAGCGAAAATCGATCACCGATCAATCCCACATTGATTGGTCAATCAAACCCGCCCATCCCATACGAAATCGATCGCCGATCGATCTCATATTGGTTCGTCGATCAATCCCTGATCATGGCGGGAAACCAATTGAATGTCGATCGGTTGGGATATATGTTGATGGTGATGCGATCGATCTCGGTGGTGGTGGGCGGGTTTTTATTTGAGAATTACGTTTTTTTGCATGGAGGATGGATAAACCCGCCCCTACGTTGACGATTTATCCCAATTTTGGGGATTATTGATAATGTACTGTCTGACGGGATCTAATCCTGCTTCGGTTCTGATGATGATTTCATAATAATTTCGTTGCCACACAGGGATGCCTTTTTGTTCGCGTAATCTGTTGATTGCCCTGGCCGAAAATGTTTTGAATCCTTGGATTATTTCTGGGATAGATTTAATTTTGGGTGATTCTTGCAAAATCAAAATGCCGTGAATATGGTCAGGCATGATCACAAACTCATCGGCAGTCAAATTTGCATAGTATCGAGGGAGTTGAAACCAGTGGGATCTGACAATGTGGGCAAACTTATTATCCTGCATTTCTCCATCAAAAATCTCACCGAAAAGGTGTTCTCGCCGATGGGTGCAAATAGTAATGAAGTAAGCGCCTGCACTGGAATAATCATGCCCCGGTAGCCGAATCGATCGACGACCATGTACAAAAGGATCAAAATTCATGGCTACTAGAAACCATTAACTACCTACATATCGTACCCAAAGAGATTGGCATTCACTTCG
>JAYSRP010000230.1:0-12823 GCA_043721015.1 Synechococcales cyanobacterium
CTCCGACTCCCCTTCTCCCGCCTTGGGAGAAGGGGTTGGGGGATGAGGGGTCTTTCAATGCTATCTTTGGGGTCTTTGTCCCGCTTTGAGCTGATACCCCAGGATTTTTAGTTCTTCTTCTGCTGAGGGAGTCATACTGCTTACCAAAACTTCGCTATCACTGCGCATTTGCAGTAACCTATTTCAACTAGGCTTCATGCCTGCTGTTCTCGATGCTAGCACAAACAACGCGATCGAGATTAGAATTTACCCATGCAGATATCCATCCCAGATCTTTCACTCATCGTGCTCATCGGCGCTTCTGGCTCCGGCAAATCTTCTTTTGCCCGCAAGCACTTTTTGCCCACCGAAATCATTTCATCAGATTACTGTCGATCGATCCTCGCCGATGATGAAAACGATCAATCAGTTAGCGGCGAAGCTTTTGAGCTACTGCATTACATCGTAGCCAAACGCCTCAAAGCCGGTCGCCTCACCGTAGTCGATGCCACCAGCGTCAAACCCGAAGACCGCAAGCCATTGTTGCAGATCGCCAAAGACTATCACTGCTTTGCGGTGGCGATCGCCTTTGACCTGCCCGCCCAGCTCTGCCACGATCGCAACCAACAGCGCGGCAACCGCAACTTTGGTATCCATGTAGTCGAGCGTCATCGCCAGAACCTGCGTAAGTCATTACGCTTTTTAGATAAAGAATTTCGCTATGCCCATGTCCTGAACAGTGTCGAGAAGATCGATCAGGTGGAATTTGTGCGCACCCCATCTTGGAGCAATCGCAAAACTGAAATCGGGCCGTTCGATATTATTGGCGATATTCATGGTTGCTGTGATGAGCTAGAAATTTTGCTGGGCAAGCTGGGATATCAGGCTGCACCTTCAGCCGAGAAAGGGTTCTGGGATTTCCCTACTTACTCTCATCCGGAAGGCAGAAGAGTGCTGTTTGTGGGAGATTTAGTCGATCGAGGTATCCGCAATATGGATACGGTCAAGCTAGTGCGGAATATGATCGAGGCCAATAGCGCCCTGTGTGTCTGTGGCAACCACGAATTCAAACTAATGCGCTACCTACGGGGCAAAAAAGTTACGGTTAGTCACGGTTTGCAACAGACGATCGATGAATTGGACGCAATCCCGCCAGAGGTTGCTGAGGACTATAAAATAGACCTACAAAAATTCTTAGACAGTCTCATTAGCCACTATGTTTTAGATGAAGGTAAGCTAGTGGTCGCTCACGCCGGGTTAAAAGAAGAACTACAGGGTCGCACATCGGGATTTGTGCGCTCTTTTGCTATGTATGGCGAAACCACTGGTGAGATTGATGAATATGGTCTGCCGGTACGAGCGAACTGGGCACAGAACTATCGTGGTAAAGCTATGGTGGTTTATGGTCATGTGCCGGTGCGAGAAGCCGAGTGGTTAAATAACTCGATCGATATTGATACTGGCTGTGTTTTCGGCGGCAAGCTCACTGCTTTACGCTATCCAGAACGAGAATTAGTGCAAGTGCCAGCAGCACGGGTGTATTTTGAACCAATCAAACCATTGGGCGGCGATGAGCCAAAGCTAACAGCGCAGCAAGAAAACGATGATTTGTTGAACATCACAGATGTCACTGGCAAGCGCTTTTTAGAAACTCGACTGCATCCTAAAATTACTATCCATGCCGATCGATCAATTGCCGCATTGGAAGTGATGAGTCGGTTTGCGGTGAACCCCAAGTGGTTAATCTATCTACCACCCACTATGTCACCGGTAGCGACATCGAAACAAGATAGTTACTTAGAATATCCCACCGAGGCTTTCGATTACTATCGTCAACACCACATTGCCCAAGTAGTTTGCGAAGAAAAGCACATGGGTTCGCGGGCAATTGTAGTGATCGGTAAAAATGAAGCAGCGATCGAGCGGCATTTTGGCATTGTGGGTGAGGGCATCGGGGTTTGCTATACTCGCACTGGTCGCCGATTTTTCACTGAACCTAAGTTAGAAGCTGAGTTCTTAACTAAGCTCAATGCGGCTCTCACAACTAGTGGCTTTTGGCAGCAGCTAGATACCGAATGGGTATGCTTAGACTGTGAATTAATGCCTTGGTCAGCTAAAGCGCAAGGCTTACTGCGCGGTCAATACGCGGCTGTGGGTGCGGCAGCGTCTCAGGGGTTGGAATATGCCACTCAGCTTCTACAGCAGGCGGGCGATCGAGGTATCACGGTCACAGAGCAACTAGCCAAAACAGTAGCTCGATCAACTTTGGCGCACAAATATATAGATGCCTATCGGCGCTATTGCTGGAATGTGAATTCGATCGAAGATTTTAAGCTCGCGCCTTTTCACATTATGGCCACAGATGGCGCGGTGCATATCAATAAAGACCATCGCTGGCACATGGATCACATCAACGAGATCTGTGAGGCTGATCCGAGCTTGTTATTAGCGACCAATCATCGAGTGGTGGATCTTCAGGATGCTGCTGCCGTTGCCGCTGCTACCCAGTGGTGGGAAACCCTGACCGCAGCGGGCGGTGAGGGCATGGTGGTGAAGTCGCTAAACTTTGTGGAGCGAGGTGAAAAGGGGTTGATCCAGCCAGCGGTGAAGTGTCGGGGTGCCGAGTATCTGCGGATTATTTATGGCCCAGAGTATGATTTGCCAGAATACCTCGATCGACTGCGCCAGCGGGGTCTAGGAGCTAAGCGGGCTTTGGCCTTGCGCGAGTTTGCCCTGGGCATTGAGGCGCTAGAAAGGTTTGTGACTCATCAGCCCCTGCGTCAGATTCACGAATGTGTGTTTGGGGTGCTGGCACTGGAGAGTGAGCCGATCGATCCTCGGTTATAGGAAATCAAGATATACTGCTGACCATCACATTCCACAAAACCACGTTGATTTATCAATCATGAAATGCACTCCATCTTTGAATCTTACCGAAAGAATTAGCCAGCAACCTGAATACAACAATGGTCTTGTTGGGTACCTAAACTATACCTTCCCAGAACTACTATCATTTTTACTACTTACAGTAATTCTGCAAAAACATTTTTTCAGCCTGGATTTTAGTAAACCAGGAAATAGTTGGTTGATATTGGCTGCTATTCTTTTGACAAGAGTTATTTGGAATACTGCAATCTTAATTCATGGCTGTGGCCATAGCCTTACCAAAGCTTTAATTGACCAAGACTCTACTTCTATCAGCATTGACAACATTTTAGAGAATAGAAATCTTCAAGAATTACTACAATCCTTCCTGCCATTTAATCCGACCTTTATACCTTCTCACCCACAGACATCAACACTCTCGATCGCCGCAGGCCACAAAACTCCCTGGAAAATTCGGATCAAAGCAGCCGGTGGATTACTCTTTAACCTCCTTACTTTGTTGTTGGGTCTAGTTTATCTACAACAACCAAATATTTCCTCGATCGGCGAATATTCCGCGATCGCCACAATCACCGCTAACTTGCTCTTAGTCCTCAGCTCTCGATCGGATATGGTTGCCATAGTTACCGGTAAAGCCGATCGCTTCTACTGCGGTAACTTCGGCTTTATTGGCTGGCAGCAACAAATCGCCAAAAGTGAACTGCTGCCCAAAAACCTGCTAGATATCTCCCAAACCATGGGGCAAGAAACCGAAATTCGCGGTGAACAAGCCGGAGGCGGATTGACTCTAGGCCGTGACAAAGCAGGAAACGTGGTTTTTGTCGGCCACAAAATAGTCAATCCCAAACGTGGCAACCTTACCACTACCCTGGAAGCGGCCTTTGCCAAAACCCGCCAACAGGCCACTCGATCGGGCATCAAACCCCTGGAATCTACTATTGGCGCATGGCACTATCGCTTTGGCACCAGTGGCCCCCCAGCCGTTATCGAAACCCATTGGCACGAATGGAGTCCCGGCAAAATCGAAACCGTTTGGCAAATCGAAAATGGCCAATGGATTGCCCGCCCTCAAAACATCAACCACCGCATTACCCACAATGGCGACTTTAGTAGCTGGATATTATTTGGTGAACCAGTCGAAAACGGCACGATCGGGCTATGGCTAGAGCGAGTGCTCAATATTCCTAACAACACCGTCGGCGACTCCCCGAAGCTGGCTGGAATGATGGATTTGCTCATTACCCAAGGCATGTGGGCAGCTTCTGTGAGACTGGCATATCAATTAACCGTTGCCACTAAAGTAGAAGATGCCTTCGGTGGCCAAGAACCCACTAAAACTGCTCCAAATACGGCTCCTTCTATGGCAGATCTGAGTCACTGGGCAAATATTTTTGAAGCGGTCTTTTCTGCTCAAATCGGTGGCTTAACTATTCCAGAAAGCATTTCGTCGGCACAGAATCTCAATAAGTTACAGCAAGACACCATCCAGAAGCTCAAGCCTGAGCCTCAGCTTGCCAAGCTGACTCAAAAACAGCTTCAGGCTTTTGCGGAGTCTACTGTTCAGGCATTTTTACAGAACAACCTGTATCAGGCTACCAAACTATTTATGGACAAGGCTCAGGGCAGCTTTGGGTTAGCCACTCTTTCTACTTTAGAAACCGATCATCTAATTGTGAGCGCTTTAGGACAGCCAATTACCTTGGGGTTCGATCGCCAAAATCAATATGCCGTTTATGCTTCGGAACCCACTGCCGTAGACGTGGTGCTGGCCAACCACCCCGATAACTATCGCCTCGACCTGAACCAAAATACCGGCGAAATTGCCATCCTGAGCGCCACTAAGCTAGTGATTTACTCCATGACCACAGACCGGGAGCTGGACGAAACCGAAATGCTGCGGCGGCGGGTGCCTTTTCAGGGACATCCCTATGTGCAGACCTCTACCGGACAATCTACTGACCCGGTAGAAAGAGATCTGCGAGATATTCCCCGGATTATGAGCAAGATTCAGACTACTTGGGAAGATTCGGAATCGTTAAATCGTCAAAGTGCCGAATACTTACTTCAGTTGTTTGTCACCAAAGCTAAGTACCTTGATGAAAAACAAGAAAAATTAAAATCTCTTGGCTTAGATCCTTTGCTCGCCGAATCTAGACACGTAGATTTTTTGGTAACGGGGGTAGAAAACAGTCTGTGGCTGGGTGAAAGATTTGCCGAAGATCTCAAAACTATTTATCCGGCTTTGTCGATTCAAACCATGTCATCTAACGAGATGCTGCATAAGGTGCAGTACGACTTTGACAGTCTAAATCTAGCTAAAAAATCGATTGTTTTTGGAATTAGCCAATCGGGTCAGACTTTTCCCACCCGCCAAGTACTTCATGCCTGCGACCTGCTAGTTCGTCAAAAAATAATTCAAGAATTTTTTATACTAACCGGTGAACCTACCAGCTTTATCGGTTCGCCTTTGGGTCAACCCATATTTCTGAAAGATGCCTTTAGTCGGCGGATTTTTACCAACGAAAGTGGCCGCAGAACCGTAGAGCCAGCCACAGCATCAGTCGCAGCCATCCACCAAACTTTGACCGAGCTAATATTTTATTTGACTCGACGAATGCAGAAGTATTTTGCCGAAGGCCAGCCCTTGGGCATGACTTTATCGCCAGCAGGTTTAATGCTGCTAGAACAAGAAAACGAATTTTTACAGCAAAACATCACCGAGATGGTGGGAGTCAGCGCTACCGGTCAGCCTCAGACTAGCCGCTTACATCAGCAGCTCATTCAGGGCGGCAAAACTTGGGCTGTGCATATTACCGAAGCGCCTTTGGCTTGGGCAATTCATTCGCTGTATGTATTGGTGACGGTGGGCTGGGCAATTCCTTTTGGCTACACTGTTCCCTTAGCGCAGACTCTCTTTAGGGGAATTCAACTGGTTTTGCCTCTGCCAGCAGAGAGTTTGGCTCACAAAATTGTGTCTCCGATCGTCACGATAGCCGATATCGTTATTTATATTTTTGGAGCTTGGTTCTGGACGATGGGTTTGCGCATTATTCAAAAGCGTCAGCTATTTGCCCGCACCGGCAAGCGTACTCTGGTAATTGGCGATACCCATTGGATTCATCAAATTTTAAAGAACTATGTGAGTAAGCTGTTTTCGCTTAGCTACGGCATTGCTTCGTTAGAAATTCATGGCGATAATCCTCAAGATCATTTGCTCCACAACTTTGGGCATCGGGTAGTGCGAGGCACCCTGTTATTCTTGGGCGTACCCGATGGCCGTCGTAACCCCAAATACCAGAGCCAAGAAAACTCGGTGCTGATGACCGGCAAACAGTCTAGCGGTATTCACAACCTCAAAACTGGGCCAGAAATTGTAGCGGTGGGTGCTAATCCCAACATTGGCAAACAGGGTTTTGCTGGTGCGATCGTGCTGCCTAGCACTCTAAGCACCTTAACTAAACACCAGCCCCAAATTCCTGACAAAGTAGTAGAAACTCTGCGAGAATCACGCTTTGGTTCTTTTAGAAGATTAATAGCTAGCTATGTATTTTTCTGGGCTTTAGCCAAACAAGTGGCTTCTTTTCCAGTCCTCAAATACAGCTTCTGGAAATCTCAAAGTCGCTCTAAAATTATGACTACTGCGGCACCAGTGGCGGCGATCGATCTAGATCACCCAGAGGGCAAGGAAACCTCTATTTTGATGCAGGCTGGCATGACCGATCGAGAGCAGAGCTAATGCTGCTCATCTAGAATCAGCGTAGGTCGCACAATCAAGAAGTCGATTCGCAGTAGTCGATATCTTCATTAATTTTGCTCTCCTGATGAAACCGAAAGAATAACCAATACTGCTGAAAAAACTTGGCTCTGAACCAGTGCTTATAATCATCTTCCAACGTCACACCTTGCCGATATACCGGCAGAGTCGGATCTTGAGGAATCACATCAAAAGCCAACCTAGCGATTGCCATTAACCGCTTAGTGGCATTTTTCCTGAGATAATCCTGCGGATACTTCAGCCGCAACTTTCCGACCTGGGCTAAAAGCTCTTCAACCTGCAAAAGAAATAGATCGTGAGCAAAAATAGTCCATTCATAATTCGTGGGCAAAGTTTAAGAATGCACAGTCTAGGCGATGGGCTTTGGAGCGGTCTGGGTTTTGTTTGGGCATGGGTCGATTCATCGATCTACGCCTTTCTGTAAACAGGCTTGCCAATAGACTAAACTGACTGTATCTTCTCCACTTCAGTTACCTGCTCGGCTATGAATTATCAAGAATACATCACCATCGACCCTCGTATCCGCAGCGGTAAACCCTGCATCAAAGGCACTCGAATTACTGTCGCCGACATATTCGACTATCTGGGTGGTGGTATGACCGTTGCAGAAGTTCTAGACGACTTCCCTGACCTCACCGCCGAGAACATTCAAGCTTGCTTTGCTTTTGCTGCTGATCGAGATCGCCGTATGAACGTTGTCCCCCATGAAATTGCTGTTTGACGAAAACCTGTCGCCCAAACTGCCTCGGTTATTGGCAACACTTTTTCCTGACAGTGCTCATGTTCGTGACTGTGGCCTACTCGGTTTTCCAGACGAAGAAGTTTGGGAATATGCCTGCGCCAACGACTTCATAATTGTCTCAAAAGATTCTGATTTTCAGCAACGCAGCTCACTCTATGGGCATCCACCCAAGATAGTTTGGCTCCGTATCGGTAACTGTACTCGTGAACAACTAGTCCAACTGATCACAGCTCATGAGCAAGATATTCGTGCATTATCCATGAATTTGATCGAGGCAATACTCATTCTTTCTTGACGATTCAAATGCCGATTCTGCAAAGCGGATGTTACGCGAACGACTGCGGTTGTTGGCTTTTGGTTTGGCTGGAGGAATAGCGGGAGTGAGTTCATTGTTAGTGGTTTATGATATTGGGTTTGATCCCAATGGGGGGATGACTGCGGTGTTGTTGGCGGTGGTTGGCTGGTATTCTGAGGGTGGCGTTTTGGAAGAATTCTTCGGTTAATGGTGGAATATCTGAGTAGTCGATATCTTCATCTGTCATGGCTGCTAGGGCTGCCCAGTCAGTTTGAGAGGTAGTCTTCAAGTCGTTGTTGTTCATGTCGATTGGCTCAACTGGGCTACAGAAATTTTTGATTGTTAGACTCCATTGTTTCGTTTGATGAATCGAATCCAGGTTTTATCTGTGGAACAAGTGTAGGATTTTGTTAAGGCACTGCTAGAATTTTATGGGGTGATGGATTTGGTGGCTTGACTAGATGCTTCACTCTTCTGCTTTTCTATCTTTTGCTCAACTTTAGATGGTGTATTTCGGTCAAGGAAAAATTTCCTGATTTCTTCGTTAAAGACTCCACTTGCCAATATGGCGAATAGCCCCATTACAATAGTTACAATTATCGGAATCCAAAATTTTAGATCTAATCTCTTGTCAGGATGAAAAGCTTTTGCAGTCTCAATACTACCTGTGTTGACACCCCCACTGATGTTTGAGTTTTTGATGTGGATGCTGTTATCAATTTTAGGTTCATCTGCCATCTGTAGTATACTATCTAGCTTACCACCTAATTCTAGATTAGATGGCCCTTTACTAACAATAAGCTGGAGGATTTCTGCGGGTTGGGGCTGTTTCCAGGTTGTGCGACGAATTAAATTTTCTATTGTTAGCAACTTTTGTTGTAAATCTTCTTTTTGCTCAGGAAGTTCAATGATCATCTTTCGTAGTGCTTCGGAAGCTTCCCTAGAGCCAAAAGATTGAAGTCGCTGTAATATGTTACTCCTCCATCTTTTAATACCATCTATCGACTCCATTGATTTGAATGCTTTTCCTTTATTATTCTGATTTTTTAACTCTTCACTTTCCGGGAATTGTTGAACAAGAAAAATATATAAGTTAGCTAAATGATCCTCATTAAGATTTTGCTGCATTGTATTTTCACATCCGACTTTTAATGCAATAGCCTCAAATACTTCTCGACCAAACTTGAGATCTTGCTGGATTACAGACCACAAAGCTGACCAACTAGAATCATCAGCATGAATTGTGAGCATTCGAGCAGCAATAATTCTTTTGTCTCTCACTTCTTCTATCGTAGTGAGAAAGGATAAAGCGATTTCTCTAGCTTTCTCAATTTCATTATCAAAGAGATCTGACAGTAGATTACCTAGTAACTCAGCATCCAAATCTTTATTCTGAATCTTATCAAAAACTGAACCAGCTATACATTCGTCTAACATTTTTCCAATGACTTCATAAATGTGATTTCCATAAGAAGTGTTTAATCTATTATCATTGTCAATAATTAGATTCACTAGTGTTTCCTCAAATTTAATTGGAGCAGCGTTGTATGCTGCTTTCACTATTTTTTGACAAATGTCATTTCTGTGCTCATTAGAGAGAACTATAGACTTAAAAATGATAGGCATCCATTTTGTCCAAACTTCAGGAAGAATTGTTGAAACAAATTCCAAATCTTTCTGAAAAAGGAGGTACAATGCTTGGCTGCCTGCAAAATGTGCATCGGATAAGTTGCTTTCTATATATATTTGAGTATCTATTCCTTCTGAAAAGAGATAAATCTTTGCTGTTTCAACAACTCTGGAGTGGATATCTGCATTTGCTTCAATCCATCCAGGAAATCTTGCTATGTCTAAAATAAATTTATAACTATAATTATAATCATTGCTATTTAATATTGACGTCATTTCTCTGGGTATTTGCCACCACATATCAGGATGTTTTGACTCAATTTCCTCTAATACTGAAACCACTTTCTGCTTCTGTTCAGGCGTAGTCCAAGAAGCTGGCTCTGATTGTTTTATCTCATCTTGATACCTTAAGTAATCAGCTTTCATTTGACTAGCTTTTTCTGAATTCAACTCAATTGGAGTAATCACATTTTCAAACTTAGCTTTCATTGCCAAGCTAACATCGCAAGCTTCTAAAATAGCATCAATATAGATGGTATTTTTCCACCTTAAGTTATGATATATTAACGATATATGTAATATTTCTGTCCAAATATTAGCGATTTCATCCGACTCTGATAATTTTGCTCTCTCAATAATCCACAACATATCTTTAGAGCAAACTATTGCTGTGAGCCAAAATAAATTGCTTTCTGGTTCTGTAATCAATAAAATTATTGTCTCAATTAATTTCCGACGTTTGTCGTCAGCATCTTTTAGCAATGGTTCAATTTCAGCATCATGATTTCTCTCAGAACCTATTGTATGCCCTCCTGATGATGGTCTATCACCAAGAACTCCTTCATATCGCTTTAGCTTAATTATCGCTATACCAGCAAATGCTTTTAGCACATCAGGGTCATCCAGATTTTGCCAAGCTTTTAGCATAACCGAATCAGCAAGATCTATGAAAGGACAAGAGTAACGCAAAGAATGTCTGCTTGGCAATTGTTCAAGCCATTTAAGTGCTATGGGTAAATCAGATAGCTTAAGGTACTTTGTGAATTCTATTGCTATAAAATTCTGATATGTGCTGCCAACAATACCTGTTGTTGTAGGCAGTGAAAGATTAGATAGTAAATCTAACACTGTAATGTGCTGTGGCCAAATAGCCTGAAATCCATAAGCTTTTAAGTCATCATCTGGATTATCTCCAGTATCATTTAAGGCAAGAGGTTTTAATTGTGCCTTTGTATTTTCGTCACCTATTTGACAAACTGCATATGCAGATCTTTTTCTGATTTCATGTGGTTGCGTTATGTCAAGTGCAATTTTTACAAGGCTATTTTGAATAGCTTTTTGCTTGCAATTTATAGCAATATTGATTGCAACACACCTTGAAGATTGGTTTTTACTAGGATCGATAATGTATGCTTCTAGCTGTGTTGCTAAACCTGGATGGCACAAATTTCCATACTTCCAAAATCGGAACACTTCAAGTTTGTCTTCATTATGCAAAGTCAACAATGATTCAACTATTTTCGACTTACTTTCATAGTCAGTCATTGCTACATCACTCTGAATCAACACGTCTGGGTCAGTTTTCACCACCTCCTGAAATATTTCAGGCATCATACTCGCCAGCCATGCTGTTGTCTCCTCCAATTGAGGCACCACACTACCGTTGGGATGAATAATTAAATTTAACACTTTGGGTGTGACAACGTTATGCTGTGTTAAGTACCATGCAGCCAAAAATTCAGCGTAAGTTTGTTGTGCCCAACTTATTCGATCTGATCCGCGCGATGAAAATAGCCCAGTATCTAGAACTTCTCGAATTGCTGATTCAGTTACATCAGTTGGTCTATTGTTAGAAAATTCATTTCCTAGAATTAGCTGTTCTATCAGCACATCTTCCGTTGGTACTTCTCCTTGATTACTTCCAGTCCAAATTGCAAATCGATTTGCAAAAATAGTAACTGCTGCAATTCGAGCAGCTATAATTAGTCGCTGATCTGGCTCAAGCTTTCCTGTTTGATTTGCTCCTTGGCGACTGAGATTATTTTCCTCGCACAACAACTTACAGCCTTCTAAATAAAGACTACATAACGACTGATCTGAAGTGAATTGATTATCATTGCGCTTGTAAGTTTTTAGAAGAAACTTCAGTGTCAATGGCTTTATGGCGAAAGAAATAAGTGATTTATTCCAAACTTCCGACAAGAATTTCTGAGATTCAGTATTTTCTTCTGTCGCAGCATTTTCTACATCTATACGACGAAGCGGAGCTAGTTCATAGATGGCTAAACTCTCTTTCCATAGCTTTTCTAAACCGGTTTCTAAAATCTTGGGGAAAATAGCCGTTCGACAGGCAATACGAATGTAAAGCCGATCGAGCTTGTTGCCATATCTATTTTTACTAAACTCATCAACCAACTGTGTTGCCAGATTTCTAACGGTCAACAAGCCTTCATCTAAACTGTCTAAAAACAGATAAAGCCGGTGTTCCCCACTACTCCAGTCAATAAAATCTTGATCTTGAATAAGATCAGTTGCCAAGCTGTTACACGATCGAAGGTTAAGCTCCAAGGTTCGATGAGGTGGTTGGATTGTCTCTATCGTATATTTGAGTAGATTTTCCATCTCCCGAGATTTACCAATACCTGGTTCTCCCAGCAAAATTAGACAAGGTACATCTGCGATCACCTCTAACCCAACCAGTTCAGGATTGAGCAGATGTCCATACTCTGATTCTGGATCGTACAAATAGCCCTGATCGCCAAGATTAGCCTGAGAAGTCCGAGGACACCAAAATCTTTTCCAATTATAAATTTTCTCAGACATGCTAAACGGTACGAGGGAAAAACGCTTGATCTAGGATAACTTTAATTTGATGGAGTTGGTAGTAAAAATATATTGCTAATCTGATCGAACCCCAGAAACCCTCGATCGACTTCGGTAAAACCGTCCCACTATCCTAATCTAGCCCGCAAACCTCGGCAGAAACCTTTAGAGCTTTTGCTTTCCTGACCATTCCCCACCGATACACCTGCAACAGTTCATCTACTGCTCTAATTCACCCTGAAGCAACATGCTTTCCTGTTGCTTCTCTAGCAGCAAACTCATCTGAGCTTGTTCTGGTTCAGAAAGTTGTAAATCGCATAGCTTCAAAATCTGTTCATCAGACAAGTCTCCGTTCGCATAGCGTCCACCTTGTGGAATCGCCATTTCGCCTAAAAAGCACTACGCCAGCAACAACATGACGTGGTTTGGATTCGCACAGAATCTCCCGGCATCTCCGACCCTGAAGTACTGAATCGTGCTCAGACAGAAAACCGTATTTTGCTGACTTCAGCGATTTACTTGGTCGTAGCTGCCGCCAGCAAAATCTATAGATGATAGTCGGGCTAATAATCTTTGTTCCTCTTCATCCAGATCCGAATCCGCCTCCAGATCAGACTTGTAAGATCGCAATAGATCGAGTATCACTGGTCGATGGATGTTGTCTAGGGGGAGATTCAAAAAATCGTCGATCGCC
>JAYSRP010000231.1:0-12775 GCA_043721015.1 Synechococcales cyanobacterium
GAAGACGCTGAAGGGATCGGTGGTGGCGCTGATTGATGAGGTGGCTTATACCTGGTTTAACCGGTTGGCGGCGCTGCGATTTATGAAGGTGAATGGTTATTTGAAGCGGCGGGTGTTGAGTAGTAGTGATCCAAAGCTGGTTGATCCTGATTTGTTGCGGGAGGCTGGGGGGATTGCGGAGCTGGAAGATTTGCCGGGTTTTAATAAGTCGGTTTGGCTGGAGTGGGTGGCATTGGCTGAGAAGGTGCCAAATCGGGATGAGTTTTTGTATCGGCGGCTGTTGGGATTGCAGTGTGTGGAGTTGGCAATGGGGTTGCCGTTTTTGTTTGGGGAGAGTTATTCGGCTTTGTTTATGCCGATGAATTTGCTGAATGAAGATTCGATCGTGCGGAAGTTGGTGAATGATATTGCGGAGGAGGATTGGCGGGATGCCCCTCATCCCCCAGCCCCTTCTCCCACAGGGGGAAAAGGGGGGCAAGACAATATTTTAGAGTTGGAACCGGGGACAGAAGCTGAGCGGTGGGAGGTGCCGGAGGGGTTGAGGCAGAAGATGAAGGAGGTGGCACGGGGGTTTCGGAAGTTGCCTACGGCTAGTGAAGGTTTGTTGTGGCAAGCTTTGCGGGGGAGTAAGTTGGCTGGTCGGAAGTTTCGGCGGCAACAGCCGATCGGGGTTTTTGTGGTTGATTTCTTTTGTGCGGCTGAACGATTAATTGTGGAAGTTGATGGGGCGGTACATGATAGCTCTGAGCAGCAAGATTTGGATTTACAACGACAACAACTTTTGGAGTCTTTGGGTCTGAGATTTGTGCGGGTTGCTAGTCGAGATGTCGAATCAGATTTGCCTGGGGTTCTCAGGGTTATTGAAGGTGGGTTGGAAACCCCTCACCCCAGCCCTCTCCCACAAGGGGAGAGGGGGCAAGAGACTTCGCTTTCTGCTCCGGCTCCCCTTCTCCCTTTATGGGAGAAGGGGCTGGGGGATGAGGGTCTTCCTTTGCTACCCCAGACTCCCCAAGAGTTGACGGTGATTGATCCGGCTTGTGGTAGCGGTCATATTTTGGTGTATGCGTTTGATTTGTTGTTTGAGATTTATAAGGAGCAGGGGTATTTGGAGCGAGATATTCCGGGGTTGATTTTGGAGCATAATTTGCATGGTTTGGATATTGATGAGCGGGCGGTGCAGTTGGCGAGTTTTGCGGTGTTGATGAAGGCACGGGCGAAGAATGCGCGGTTTTTGCGGCAGCCGGTGCGGTTGAAGGTTTTGATGGTGAAATCGACTCGGGGTTTTGATGTGGCGGCTTTGGAGTTGTCGGGGGTGGTGAGGTTGGCTGATTGGCTGCCTTTGTTGGGGGCTTTTGAGGATGCGGATAATTTGGGGAGTTTGATTACGCCGCCGGGGTTTGATGCTGATAAGTTGCAATGTCAGATTGATGCGTTGAAAGCTACTGTTTTTTTGAAACCTGCTGCGGTGTTGTCAGAGGTTTTAGAGCAGTCAAAGCTGTTGAATCAAAATTATTGGGTTGTAGTGGCAAATCCATCATACATGAGTAATGCTTCTTTTAATTCGATAGTTAAAAAATACATTGATGTAAATTATCCGCGTGGCAAAGGTGATTTATTTGCAGCTTTTATGGAGCGATGTATAAAACAATCTAACTCCAATGGTTTGATGGGAATGATCAATCAACATTCATGGATGTTTTTAAGTAGCTATGAAGACTTGAGAAAAGCAATCGTAGCTAACTTTTGCATAGAGAGTATGTTGCACTTGGGCTATGGAATTTTTAAAGAACTTAACAGTAAAGTAGTACAGTCTGCTGCGTTTGTGATTCGCAACAGTAAAGATTTACAAAATCATTCAGGTGTTTTTGTTAGATTAATTGACTTTCAAGGAGATGGAGAACGAAGCAGAGTAAAAACACTTGAGGCGATCAAGAATCCAGATTGTGGTTATCTTTACTATGCTAAGGCTGATGATTTCGCCAAGATACCGGGGAGTTCGATCGCTTATTGGGCAAGTAATAGAATAATTGAGATTTTTAGTTCCTCGAAGTTTCTTAGTGATTCTGCATCCTTGGCGGTAGGGCTTTTTACATGCAATAACAATAGATTTATTAGATTATGGTATGAGATAGACTTGAGTGAGTTTGAAATTAGAGTATCTAAAATAGATGCAGAGAAGTCTCTGAGAAAATGGTTTCCATATAATAAAGGAGGTGAATTTCGTAAATGGTATGGAAATAATGAATATGTGGTCGAATATGAAAAAGATGGTAACAATATCAGAAAATATAGAGTTTTGTCAGGTCAATCTCAATCATTACCTGGAAATGAATTTTATTTTCAAGAGGGTATAACCTGGTCTTTTATAAGTTCTAGCAATTTTGGAGTTAGGAAAACTGATAAAGGGTTTGTGTTTGACGTAGGAGGATCATCTTTATTCACCAAAGAAAATGACTTGATGCAAACAATATCTCTACTATGCTCAAACGTTGCATCAGTTTTTATAAAAATAATCAACCCTACACTCAATTTTCAAGTTGGAAATGTAGCAAACATACCATTAGTTGATAAATCTGATACCGCCTACATTGTTGGTGATTTAGCTCAAGAAGCGATTTCTACTGCGCGTCAAGACTGGGACAACTTTGAAACCTCTTGGGACTTCCAAACCCATCCCCTCCTTCGCTACAATACCCAAGCCCTCCCCCAAGCTTTCACCCATTGGCAAGAACAATCCGAAACCGCCTTCCAAGAACTCAAACGCCTCGAAGAAGAAAATAATCGCTACTGGATCGAAGCCTACGGACTCCAAGCCGAACTCACCCCCGAAGTCCCCGACGACCAAATCACTATCCGCCGCGCCGACCTAGCCCGCGACATTCGATCCCTCATTTCCTACGCCGTCGGCTGCATGATGGGGCGCTACTCCCTCGACCAACCAGGGTTAGTCTATGCAGGCGGCGAATATCCCCCTCATCCCCTAACCCCTTCTCCCACAAGGGGAGAAGGGGGACAAGACACCAGTCAAAATCCCAACCTTCGGCTCTCCTCTCTCACCGAGAGAGAAGGGGCACAAGATCCGGCTCCCCTCTCCCCTTGTGGGAGAGGGGCTGGGGGTGAGGGGAAATTCCTCCCCGACACCGATGCCATCCTGCCCATCACCGATCAAGCCTACTTCGACGACGACATCGTTAGCCGCTTCATCGAATTCATCAAAATCGCCTACAGCCCCGCCACCCTCACCGAAAACCTCGACTTCATTGCCAGCGCCCTCGAACTCAAAACCGGCGAAACCGCCCAGCAGCGCATCCGCCGCTACTTCGTCAGCGAATTCATCTCCGACCACATCAAAACCTACAAAAAACGCCCCATCTACTGGCTCTTCACCAGCGGCAAGAAACGCGCCTTCAGCGCCCTCGTTTACCTCCATCGCTACACCCCCGACACCATTGGCCGCCTCCGCACCGACTACGTTCTAGAACTCCAGCTCAAACTCGAAAAAAGCATCGAACAAGCCCAACAAACCACCGCCTCATCTACCGCCGCCAAAAAGCAAGCCGCCAAACAACTCAAAACCCTGCAAGAGCAACAAACCGAACTGCGCGACTACCAAGCTAAACTCCAAACCGTCGCCGATCAGCGCATCGAACTCGACCTCGATGACGGCGTAGCCTACAACTACACTCGCTTTGAAGGACTAGTCTATGAAGGCAGCGATCTCAAAATGGGCGATCTCAAAGCCAAAGCCCAATGGAAAATAGAGCTATTAGAAAAAGCCTCGGAGACCCCTCACCCCAGCCCTCTCCCGCAAGGGGAGAGGGAGCAAGAAACTACGCTTTCTACTCCGGCTCCCCTTCTCCCCTTGTGGGAGAAGGGGTTGGGGGATGAGGGGTCTCCATAAAACTCACTAGAATAACAGTAAGCCCTAGTCCCCGAAAACCAAGGTCACAATGGATAATAAACAACTATTTATCGATGGATACTTAAGTAGAATATCTGAGCAATTTAATGTCAATAAAGACACCGCTTTTGAAATTTTTTCGATCGCCGCCATCACCGATCGACCATTTCAAGAAGTCTACGACGACATCCAAATTCGGCAAAAACAAACAGGCGACACCCATCTTAAAGGCAAAGACGGCGGGATCGACGGTGCCGTTTTTGTAGAGCAAGGCGGCTACTACACCCTCATGGTATTTCAGTGCAAAAACAAACCCGGACTCAAGCCCAACGAGCTAGATAAATTTCGCCACGACGTAGATGACCTGTTTATTTATGGCATAACCAAACTCAACACCGAACTACTTCAGCCCGTCATCAACGAATATCAGCAGCTATCTAAAGACGGCTTTATTGTCGAAATAAAATACTACTTTATCTACGCTGGCTCCAACAAAGACCCCAACTACGCCGCCAACAGCCAAAGCTACCAGGCTTACCACCAACCAGACGCATACGAAATTTGGGATGCCGAAGCAATTTATGAAAAAATTAGCCAGCTCATTAAAGCCCAAGCCAAACGCAAAGATATCAAATTTACCTTTAACCCCCAAACCTCCAATATTATTACAGCCGATCGACAGGGACAAGGACTTTACACCTACTCTGTCGGCAACGTCAGAGCTGCCAACTTCCGCATTGAAGCAGACGAACTGTGCCGATTAGTCGAACAAGAACTAGCCGCCAACAACACCTACGAATTTTTGTTCTCTGACAACATTCGTTCCTTTCTGGGCTTTAAAGTTCGACCCAATCAAAGAATGAAAGAAACCCTCACCAACCCAGACTCAGCGATTTACTTTCCGCTATTGAACAACGGTGTAACAATTATCTGTGAAAAAATGGAAATCCCCTCCACTTTACAGAGCGGCCAATATATTTTGCCAGCCCACAACCCTATTATTGTCAACGGTCTGCAAACCACTCGGGTAATCTATGAAGTGCTGCAAAAAAGCAAACAACAAGGAATCAATAGTCTCCAAAACGTCTTTGTCAATGTTCGCCTGTACGAAACCAGCGACACAGAAATCGTCGAAAAAATCACCGATGCCACCAACACCCAAACCCCAATCTCTTACAAAGATAAAGTCAGTAACAAAGACTTCAACCTCTACACCAAAGAAGTCTTCGCTAATCAAGGCATCGCCTACATCACCAAACGCGGCGAAGTTTTTTCTAACCATCTCAGCAAACAGCTAAAATCTACCATCGAGAGCGATACGCTGCTGCGGTTTTGGTACTCAACATTTTATGAACAGCCAGAAGTAGCCAAAAATAGTGTCTACGAAGTCATGGAAGCTATTTTTGATGCTACCAACAATGGTGTTCATCCATTGCACAAACTATTTAGTGGTGAGAAAGATTCTCCTGTCTATCAGCAATTAATCTATGCGTACACAATTTATCGCTATGTTCAAAGCCAGAAAAAATCGCAACAAGAAACCAAAGAATACATTAGCCATGTTACAGAACTACTAGCCTATGGCATTTACAAACATGCAGAAAAGAATTTGTCAGACATCAACAACTCAGGAAAGTTAGAAGAAGCATATCAATTTGCACTCAATACCATCGACCAAATCATCGGTGAACAGATTACGCTGTATCAGCAGCAAGAAAAATCATTTTCCTACAGCGGCTACTTTAGGAAAGCAAAGTGCAGATTTAACTACAACCGCAAGGCTAACATCGTTGATGACGACTCAATCATTGAAAAACTATTAAAAATTTAACCTGCATTGAAATTATGATGATCTCTAGCGCCCCATCCCCACCCATGACCGCCGCCGAATACCTAGACTGGGAACCCCAGCAAGAACAGCGCTACGAATACATCAACGGCAAAATCATCGCCATGACCGGCGGCACCATACCCCACAACGACATCGCCATCAACCTTTTGACCGCCCTGCTGCCCCAAGTTCGCGCCAGCGGTTGCCGGATCAACATGGCCGATGTCAAACTCTGCGTCAATGAAACCGGACTCTACTACTACCCTGACTTAATGGTTAGCTGCCATCCCCAAGATCTCAACGCCCGCAAATTCATCCAATTTCCCAAACTCATCGTTGAAGTCCTATCCCCCGGCATCGCCGACAAATTCACCGACTATCAAGGCATCCCCACCCTGCAAGAATACCTGCTGATCAGCTCCGAAAAAATCAGCGCAGAATGCTACCGGCGCGGCGAAGGCCGCATGTGGCTGTATTATCCCTATAGCAGCGGAGATTCGATCGACCTAGAAAGCTTAGGGATTATGGTGTCGATCGAGCAGCTCTACCTCGGGTTGTAGAAACGCCTCCTCTCGGCAACCTCGATTCCATATTGTCCGGCTTGGCACAGTGATTGCCGAAAAAGTACAGCAACCACAATGAACACTGATCGCATCCAAAGCACCCTCCAAAACCTCTTTCAAAACGACATCGGCTGGCCACATCCCCACCGCCGCCTAATTTTTTGGTACGATCCCGAGCAGCAATTTACCGAAACCTTCACCGAAATAGACCTGCCCAACATCACCAAACTCACCCTAGGCGACACCCCTTTTACCACCAAACATCACCTGCTCATCCAAGAGCCTCACCAAAATTTCCTGCTCTACGCCCCCTTCCCCGAACCGATCCCCGAAAACAACTGGCTCTTTGACCTGCAAAAAAGTGGCCGCACCTTCTCAGCCGATCGAGCCGCCCTAATTTATGCCGATCTGGGCTTCCAAGAACGCTATCTAGAAACCACCCTGCGCCAATATCTCAAATTCTTCGACAGCAAAAAACGCAGCGATGCTCTCGCCGCTATGCAGCTACCTGTCAACACTAACGACCTAGGCTTACAGCTTGCCCTTCTCTCCGTCCTAGCCAACCTCAAAGTTCCCGATCCTAACCCACTCATCCGCCAAGTCCTGATTGGTGGACTCCTTGAATCAGACAACCCCCTCTGGTCAGACATCCAAAAATTTGTTTCTGCACCCGCCTTCTGGCAAGCCGTCAAAGAACACCTCAACTACTACGACACCAGCCCCACCCTTAGTAAACTAATGAGACGGCTGCTAATCACTCACCTAGATACCTCCCTGTATGGCTCACTACCCGAAACCTTAAAAGCCCAAACCATTAATCCCGGCCAAAAAGCCTACGCCTTCATCGATCAATGGATGCGTGATCGCCAAGATGTTTCAGCATGGCAACAACTTAGCCAGCAAGTCAGCGAAGAATTAGAAATACTCTCTAAACTCGCATCTCTCACTCCCGAAGTTCTGACAGAAGCCGCGACCTTTGAAGACATCGATAAAGTGATCATCAAGCAATGCGTCACCGAACTCAAAGCCGAAACTGGCGAACTCAAACGCTGGCACACCTTGATCCAAAAACGTCGAACTCTAGTTTGGTTTGAAGAATATCAATTTACTTATGAAGCTCTAGAAGCAGCGATCGACCTAGTAGAACTCAAACGCAAATACACCCTAGGCTTCCGGCAACCCGCCGCCCAAATTTTCACCGCCTACGCCACAGAACTCTATCAGTTCGATCGCGCCTATCGTCACTTCATCGTAGCCAGCGACCAAGCCAAACCCATCCTCCGCGAACAAAAACTGATTGAAAAAATCGAAGACCTCTATGTGGGCTGGTTCCTAGACAAACTGGGCGAAGCTTGGTCAGATTCTTTGACCCCTTCTCCCACAAGGGCAGAAGAGGAACAAGATCCGGCTCCCCTCTCCCCCTGTGGGAGAGGGGCTGGGGGTGAGGGGTATCCCTGGAAACTAGCAGGTATCCCCTGCCAAACCATCTTCTACCGCCACAACGTCGCCAATATTCTCAGCCGCAGCGATCGAGAAAAAGTCTTTGTCCTGATCTCCGATGCTCTACGCTACGAAGTCGCCAGCGAACTCACCGCAGAAATTGAAAAAGAACTGCGTGGCAACATCGCTATCACCGCCCAGCTTGGAGTGCTACCCAGCATTACCAAATTAGGCATGGCCGCATTACTCCCCGGCAAAACCTTAGAGCTGATTCCTGGGAACGATAATGTTACCCGCGACACCCTCAAAACCCAAGGTGCTTCAGCTCGTTCAAAAGTGCTCAAGAAAAACAGCAGCCTCGAAGCCACCGTCCTCAGTGCCGCAGACCTCCTCAAAATGACCATTGACGAAGGACGCGAAGCCATTAAACCCTACCGATTGATCTATGTTTATCACGATGCGATCGATACCATTGGTGACAAACCTGCCAGCGAACGACTGGTGATGGATGCTTGTGGTAATGCCATTCAAGAATTAGTTAAGCTCGTGAAGCGTTTATTAGGCTTAGTGGGGCTTTATGACGTAGTGGCTTTCGATGAAGTAGCGGGGATTAACTTCCCAGACAACGACGGCATCCAAGTTATGAAAGACTATATGGCCTCCGGCTCCTTTGCCCGAGGCAAAGCCGAGATCAGCGCCCAAGCCTCCATGGTGTTCGTAGGCAACGTTAACCAAAGCATCGAATCTCTGGTCAAAACCTCTCACCTGCTGGCTCCTTTCCCCACCGCCATGATCGACACGGCCTTCTTCGATCGCTTTCACGCCTACATCCCCGGCTGGGAAATCCCCAAATTTAGCCCCGAAAACTTCACCAATAACTACGGTTTTATTGTTGATTATCTGGCCGAGTGGTTATGAGAAATGCGCAAGCGCAGCTATGCTGATGCAATCGATCGCTATTTCAGACTGGGCAACAACCTCAAACAGCGCGATGTCCAAGCCGTTCGCAAAACTGTTTCGGGACTACTTAAACTACTATTCCCGGATGGCTCTTTCACTAAAGAAGATGTCCGCGATGCCTTAGTGTATGCTCTCCGGGTGAGAAGAAGAATTAAAGAACAGCTTAAGAAAATAGGTGGCATGGAGTTTTTTGATGTTCATTTCAGCTACATCGATCAAGAAACCCTCGAAGAATTCTTTGTCTCAGTCCCAGAACAAGGTGGCTCTAGCCTAGTCAGCTCAGACATCCTCAACCCTGGCCACCTCTACATGGTCAGCGAAGGCGATAACAATATGGTGGGCATCTTTAAGTTAGAACTCCAGACCGTTCCTGGTAACGGCAAACTCATTCGCACCGGGGTAGCCAGCGCCAGCAAAATGAGCGACCAAATCAAAATCGCCCTCAATTACTTCAAAGCCAATGCCCATCGAGTGAGCGGTAGCATCCACCCCGATAACGCCGATTTCTTGCTACAGCTCATCGATCTACAGGGTATGGGAGTCCCAGAATATGGTGGATTAGCTTTGTTCGTTTCCCTCTGCTCGGCCTCACTTGGCCGCAGCGTTCAACCGCAGTTAGCTGTTTTTGGTGAAATGACATTAGGGGGCACAATTGAGCCGGTCAGCAATCTTGCGGCTAGCCTGCAAGTAGCTTTTGATGCCGGAGTCAAGCGAATATTGCTTCCTATGACCAGCGCGATCGATCTTCCCACAATCCCCCCAGAGCTGTTTACCAAGTTCCAGACCTCTTTTTACAATGACCCGATTGATGCGATGATTAAATCTTTAGCAATCAATTGAGCATTAGTTTTAAATAGAGTTCTAATCCATCATTTTGTAGTTGTTTTTTGAGCTGGATTGGGACAGGCATAGATTGGATTTCATAAATACCCTTATTTTTGGTGGGCATTAATAGTCCAGATCGAATTAGCACTAATATCATATTGCTACAAACTTTTTGGTAAGTAGATTTAGACCATTGATTGATCGTGGTTTCTTGCTCATACTTTAGATGAAAAAATGCTTCTAATATTTTGTGATCTAATGAACTGTCAAGACTTTTGAGCTGATCCAACAAAACTTCTGATACTACTTCCCGTAACAGCCGATTAATGCGAAGAGTTAAAAATAGTAGGGTATACCGACGCATATCACCATTGCCAGCAGCTAAGAATTGAACATATTCTTTTGGGATATTCTTTAGCAAATGTTCTGTAGTCCTCAAAGCTCCTTTACGTGAGGCTTTAGATCTAATTTGTAAGATGTCTTGATCTATAATTTGCAGCTTAATTTGCTCGAAAGAGAATCCTTCGCCAAGTAGTTGTGCAACTAGACTAACTTCATGCAGTAAGAAGGGGAAATTTGTATACGACTTGTAGTCGTCTATCGATTTAATTGATATGGCGACACAGCTAGAATATTTATGCTTTTGATGAAATATAATATTGCTATACCTAAATTACTAAGTTGCCTGATTTTAGTCTCCACAGCCGGAAACATCAAGATTATCCCTCAAGTATCAGTGATGCTGTTAATTCCACTAGTGCAAATCTCAAGCCTTAGAAGATTGAGCCGGTGCGGGCTGATTCACAATCTGCAAAGCCATGCGATAACATAGGGTGGTACATCGGTGGGAGAGAGAGAACATGGCTAAAAGTACGGTAGTAGCAGCAGCATTGCTAGCTACGACAGCAGTAGGCGCAGGGAGCTATTATTATTTGCAGACTAAAGACCCCGGCGATCGACCAGAACAGTTAGCCTTGGCAGTCCCAGAACAAGCCTACGCTGTCGGCTACATCGCCACCGATCCCAAGGTTTGGAGCAAGCTCGATCGCTTTGGCAACCCCGCTGCCAAACAGCTTATTGATCGATCGATCCAGCAAATTCAAAAAGAAGCAGTTGGTGATATCGACTTTGCCAAAGACGTGCAGCCTTGGCTGGGCAACGTCATGCTGGCTTCCTTCGCCAGCGATAAAGCCGAAGAAAAACCCACCATCTTAGCTGTCAGCAAAGTCAAAGACAAACTAAGCGCCTTCAATTTTTTGAACAAGCTCAAAGGTAAAAGCAAGGAACCTACCACCGAAATCGACTATAAAGGAGCCAAAATTTGGTCAGTCAGCGGCAAAGACCCCTTCCATGTGGCCTACTCCGATGACTGGTTAGTGGGTTCAGCCGATCGAGCAACCGTAGAAAAATCGATCGACACTCTCAAAGGCGCAGCGTCTTTTAGCCAAAAAAACGGTAATCAATTCTTCGCCAGCGGTCGCCTAAATTTACCCAACCCGATCGCCTCAGTTTATATCGACTTTTCGCGCATGGCAGCAGCAGTCAACAAAGGCAATAATAAGCTAGACAGTAATCAAATCGCCAAGCTAGTCAAAGCACAATCTTTGGTAGCGGGTATGGGCATCGATGACCAAGGGCTACGTGCCAAGGCGCTCACCCAAATGAACGACAACAGCTTCAAACTCCCCGCTACCAACGGTAAAGTTCTGGCTAACTTTCCGGCAGATAGCCTGCTAGTCTTAAACGGCTCTGGCATCAAAAACATCTGGGATGAAACCCTCAAACAATCGGCCAATGAACCCAAAACCATGGGGGCGATCGAAGATTTACGCAAGTCCTTCCGCACTCAAACCAAGCTTGATCTAGACAAAGATGTCTTTGGTTGGCTGGGTGGCGAATACGCGATCGGGATCTTTCCGCAAAAAGAAGGCTTACTGGGCAGCTTCACTGGCTTGGGCATCACCGCTGTTGTAGAAGGCACTGAACCTCAAGCTAACGAAAAATCTTTAGATTCGATGGTCAAAGGCTTGGGTGCGGGCAAAGTAGTAATTAAGCCCCGGCAATCTGCTGATGGCAAAACCATTAATGATATTGCTAGCCCATTAGGTACAGGAAGTTTTTTGAGCTATGGATCGATCGACGACAAAACTGTTTTCTTATCTACCAAAAACTCTGCAATCACCGAGCCACTCAGCAAAGGTGCCGATTTCCAAAAAGTAGTAAGTACATTGCCTGCCAGTGATCAAGGACTTACATACATCAACTTTCGGCAACTAGCTAATGTTTTACAAGGTGAAGCTCTGAAACAGTACACTGCCAACATGCCGCCGGAATATTTCAGTTTGCTGAAGGCGATCGAGGGCATGGCAGTAAGTAGCAAATTGGATGGGGATACTTATCGCACCGAAGGGGTTTTAATGCTTGCCCCCGCTAATTCGCAACCTGTTGATAATAAGACTCCTGATGACAAGCCACCGGTTAAGCCCCAGATTCCTGATAACAAGACTCCTGCTGGCCAGTAAGGCTGTAGGGACGTACTTGAGTAATCCGCACTGGCACAGTTCGCCCCTGCAATTCACTGATTTCTCCGGCAAAGAAAGTCAACCGGTTGCCCCGAGTTCTTCCCAGCACCTGGCTGGGGTTCTTGGGGTTTTGTGCTTCTACCAAGATTTCTTCTACTCGGTTTAAGTACCGCTGCGATCGCTGTTCGGCAATAGCTCGACCCAGTTCATTTACTTCTCGCAACCGCTCTACCTTTACCTCTTCGCTAAGCTGATCTGGCCAAGTTGCCGCCGGAGTGCCGGGGCGCGGTGAGTAGGCCGCCGTGTTCACCATATCAAAACCCACATCTTCAATTAGCTTCAGCGTATCCCGGAACTGGGCATCAGTTTCACCAGGGAAAGCCACTATGACATCGGTGCCTAAAGTAGCATCGGGTAGTTGGTGGCGAATATTATCAATAATTCGCCGATATTTTTCGTGACTATAGCCCCGCGCCATGGCTTTAAGAATGTCGTTGTTGCCCGATTGAAAGGGAATATGAAAATGTTCACAGACTTTGGGTAGCTCGGCACAGGCTGTAATTAATCGATCGTCCAGCGATCGCCGAAGCCGTTGACCGGGCCATCGCTAAGCGGGACGCACACACACTCAACAGCATCGCCATGAGCATCGTCGCCCCCGAGGCTGGAGAGAAGAAAACCAAGAACGGGCTGGAGCTAGCCACTAGGGCCGCGACCAAGACCGTAGAGTTCA
>JAYSRP010000232.1:0-5316 GCA_043721015.1 Synechococcales cyanobacterium
CATATTGGCCATCATTTAGCTTTAATATGGGATGACTTCGTTCGGCTGCCTCCTTATACTGATTGTAATGAATTTAAAATGGGTTAACTATGAGTAATTGGCATATTTTTCGGCAAGAGCATAAGCCCCATGATGGAATTAAAAATTTGCCGCCACCACCAAGTTGGAGGCAGTTTGATGACGCAGGGAAATCTCCAGCCAAAAAAAGACATCGAGGTAAAAACTACAAAGCCCAAGGTCGTGAAATAGACTTTGTGAATGCGGCTCTTTATTTGAGAAGGCCATTGTTGGTGACGGGCAATCCTGGGACGGGTAAGACATCTTTAGCCTATGCAGTTGCTTATCAACTGATGCTAGGAGAGGTATTGTATTGGCCGATTACTACAAAAACGACTTTAAAAGAAGGACTGTATCGCTATGATGCGATCGGGCGGGTACAAGAAAATGATGGGCTACATAATATTGGTAAATATATTCAATTGGGGCCATTGGGCACAGCATTGCTGCCATCAGAAAAACCCCGAATTTTGCTAATTGATGAAATTGATAAGGGTGATATTGATTTACCAAATGACCTGCTTCATGCTTTTGAAGAAGGGAGATTCGAGATTCCTGAGTTGGTGCGGATCGCTAGTGAAGATGCTGGGCAAGTCATGAACAAGATCAGAGTTCGCACGGCTTATACTGACACTGACGAACCAGATTTTAATACGAACAAATATTATGAGGTAGAAAAAGGTGCAGTTCACTGTACTAATTTCCCTTTTATAATTATGACTAGCAATGGAGAAAGAGACTTTCCTGCACCTTTTTTGCGACGATGCTTGCGATTAGATATGAAGGAACCTGGCAGGTCAGATCTAGAGGAAATTATTAAACTGCATTTTAAAGGCGAAATGCAAAAGAAAGGTAGCATAGTGCAGCAAGAGATGGAAGAATTGATTGAGAAGTTTTTGACTAAACGCAAAGAAGGCGAGTTAGCGACTGATCAATTATTAAATGCTATGTATTTAATTACTCGTAAACATACCGCTGGTGACAAAGAAGAATTGATTAAAATGGTGCTGAAACATTTGAACAGCTCTGATCAAGATTTTTCTGAAATAGATCCGTCTGAGGAAGAATAATGCAACGATTTTTGTCATTGCTACAACGGGCTGATCTAGAGCTGGATTCTGAGGAAATCGCAGACATGTTGTGGTTGGCTGGGCAAATTGATGTTGGTGTAGTACTTACTACTGATGGAGTAAAAAAGAATAATCGGGATAAAAAGGAGCCACCCGAGCAACCCAGGCAAAAACTAAATTCTGATACAGGCGGAAAGCCACTAAGTTCACTGCCGCCAGAACCACCTGCCAATGTGGTGTTACCGCCTATGGACTCAGATGCATCACGAGAATCATCAAATACTTTTGCTGATTTACCATTTAAGGCACCAGCCGCGCCAGCTTTGCGAGATCGGTTAAAGCTTAGTCGATCGCTGCGGCCATTAAGGCGGAAAGTATCCTCGTCTAGGGAGATGATTTTAGATGAAGAAGCCACGGCGATTGCCATGGTTGAAAGTGGTGATCGGCAGTGGTCGCCGGTGCTGAAAGCTACCCAGGAGCGTTGGCTAGACTTAGCTTTGGTGGTAGAGAGCACCAAGTCTACAATTATTTGGCAAGAGCTAATTGCAGAAATTCAGCAACTGTTGGAGCGTTCAGGGGCATTTAGAACTATGCGCATTTGGACAATACAAGTTGACGAAGTTGGTGAAATTCAACTTTTCCCCCGGCGCAAAGCTAAGGGGCTTGCCCAGAAATCACGCCAGCCCAAGGAGTTGTTGGAGCCAGCGGGGCGGCAGTTAATTTTAATTTTGAGTGATTGTGTATCGCCAATCTGGCGACAAGAAAAAATTCAGCCCTGGTTAAAAAAATGGTCAAAGTCTAGCCTGATGGCGATCTTGCAATTTTTTCCTGAACAATTATGGGAGCGTAGTGCTTTGGGGTTGGGTTCATTGGTGTCTTTAAGTGCATTTGCGCGGGGTACAGCTAATTCGCGGTTAGTAGTTATTGATTTGCCAGTATGGAGAAAGTTGGATCGTTTGCAAGATTTGATCTTACCGGTGATCGCTTTGGAGCCTGGGGCTTTAGGCCAATGGGCGAAGGTGATGGATGGGGTGGGTAACGCGCAGACTGCCGGGGTGGTGTTTGGCTTGGGTTCTAAAAACATCACTACAACTACAGAAGAAAGCCAGAATTTGCTACCATCAGATTTGGAGAGCCTAACTGCCGATGAATTGGTGCGAAGATTTCGGGCTACGGCATCGCCATTAGCTCGAAGGTTGGCGGTTTTAATGTCGATCGTGCCGGTAAGTTTGCCCATTGTGCATTTAATTCAAGAAGCAATGTTGCCGTTATCTGGTCAGGTGCATGTGGCCGAAGTTTTTATGAGTGAATTGGTGGTTGCTAGTAGCTCTGGTTACGATTTTGTGGCTGGGGCGCGAGAAATATTTCAGGTTTCGGTATCTAAATCAGAAACATTTCAATTGTTGAATCGGGTGGCTGAGTATATTGCTGAACGAGCAGGTTATGCTCAACGCAGTTTTGCTGCTTTGTTAAGAAAATGTTCGGAAGCAGGTAATGTGCTAGATGGAGATCTGGCTTATTTTGCGCAGCTTTCTATGCAGGTGTTGCGACAGATGGGAGGTGAATATGAGGAGTGGGTAAATAAATTAGCACAGGTTTCTGGATACCAAATATCTGAAGTAGAGGTGGTAACTATTGAATATAGTAATGAGCCAGTATTGGAGCGGTATGAATTTGAGGTAGCGACGTTGAGGGTTACTGAGGAAGTATTAGAATTAGAGGATGTACTTAAGATAGCCAATGAAGCTATGAAGGCGCGGACAGGAAAAGAGTTGACTGTGGTACTACAAGAGATCATTAAAGGTGCTTGGTATAAACAGAGTTATATCGAGATTGCCAATCAAAGCTCATTACCTCTTGATGAGGTGAAGAAATTGGCAGCAAGCTTGTTTCGGAATTTGTCGAAAGAGTTGAGAATATCTATCTCGAAAAGCAATATTGCAAAAGCTTTTAGTCAGCTTGCCGGTAAGCCCACTAAAGCAGGGCTGGAGGTTGTGAGAGTGCCGGGAGCAGCGGAGCAGTTTGTGGAGTTTTTGGGTGTTGGCGATGCTCGGAGTTTGTCCCAGGCAGTGGAGTTAGCAATGGTGCGAATTCCGGCAGAGGCATTTATGATGGGTTCGCCAGCAGATGAGTTAAAAAGATCGAGTAGTGAAGGTGCGCAGCGGATAGTGACGGTGCCAGAGTTTTATTTGGGTAAGTATTCGGTTACTCAGGCACAGTGGCGGGCAGTGGCCAATTTGCCCCCTGTGGAGCGAGATCTGCAATTAGAGCCATCGAGATTTTCGGGTGACGATCTGCCGGTGGAGCAGGTGTCTTGGTATGAGGCTGAAGAGTTTTGTCGGCGGTTGAGTGTTTTGACTGGCAGGGTATATCGTTTACCAAGTGAGGCAGAATGGGAATATGCTTGTCGGGGCAGGACGACGACTCCTTTTCATTTTGGCGAGACGATTTCTACAGATTTAGCGAACTATGATGGAAATTATGTATATGGAAATGGTGAAAAAGGCGTTTACCGAGAAAAGACAACTCCGGTAGGAAGTTTGAATGCTGCTAATATTTTTGGGTTGCATGATATGCATGGAAACGTTTTTGAATGGTGTCTGGATCACTATCATGATAGCTATGAAGGTGCCCCGGCTGATGGTAGTGCTTGGATTGATCCTGATGTCGATCGAGGTACCAGGAGGATGGTGCGGGGCGGCTGCTGGAACTACTTTCCACAATTCTGCCGCTCGGCCTATCGCAACTACTACAATCCCGACTACCAGAATTTCAACTTTGGTTTTCGAGTAGTGTGTGAAGCTGCCAGGACTCTGTAGAACTCTGCTCTTTTGCCCTCTTGCGCTTTGCGCTCAATTCCGCCCAAGGCGGATCGATTTATTTTGCTGAATTTCGTTCCTTTTTATCGTATGCTGAAGCCATGAACGAGCTGCCCATCATCCAAAAAACCTATGATTTAATCGAGTGGTACATTCCCCACTTGAATAAGCTCCACCGCGATTTTAAGTTTAGTTTAGGCGACAGAATTACCAGTGGCTTGTACGATCTGTTAGAAGGTTTGCTACGTGCGCGGTTTGCTCAAAACAAACGAGATTTGCTAATCGAACTCAACAACAGCCTAGACATTTTACGATACCAAACCCGCCTTCTGCATAGCTTTAAACTGATCACTACCCAGCGCTACGAATTTGCCAGTGCTGCCCTCAACAGTATTGGCCTAGAGTTAGGCGGTTGGATAAAACAACAGGGTAAAAAAAATCATGAATCGCCACGGCAACCTTTGGCCACAGATCGTCAGCTTTGAAAATTTATTGGCGGCCTCGCGCAAAGCCCAGCGAAGCAAACGATATCGAGACAATGTGTTGGAATTCAACGATCGATTAGAACCCAACCTCTTGCAGCTTCAAGCCCAACTTCGTGACCATACCTATCAACCCGGAGCCTATCGCATCTTCGAGATCTTTGAACCCAAACCACGCATCATCTCTGCGGCACCCTACCGAGATCGGGTGGTTCATCATGCTCTTTGTGCCGTTATTGCCCCTATCTTCGATCGTACCTTCATTAACGATTCTTACGCCAATCGCCAAGGTTATGGCTCTCACCGCGCCCTCCGCTTTTTGCCGCATTAATCCCTACATTTTGTCTTGCGATATCCGCAAATATTTCCCCTCGATCGATCAGGCCATTTTAAAATCTTTGATCCGTCGCAAAATCAAATGCTCAAGCACCCTCTGGCTAATTGATTCTATAATTGATAATAGCCACTACGAAGATACTTTGCTGTCTTTTTTTCGTAAGATATACAGTGGGACAGGCAGATCAAAAATGGTGCGGGGCGGCTGCTGGAACAACAATCCACAAAACTGCCGCTCGGCCTATCGCAACAACAACAATCCCGACAACCAGAATAACAACATTGGTTTTCGAGTAGTGTGTGAAGCTGCCAGCACTCTTCCAATTGTCAGAGCCAGTCGATCCAAGGATCGCCCGGGAGTTGATGCTTAGCACTGGATAGCCTATCATTAAGAGGTGATTGATGACATCTGATTAAAAATTGACTTACCAACAGCCGAAAACCAAGGCTAAAAAAGGACTTCAACTTAAATCGGACAGATATACTGGTCTCAAGAGTCTGCCTTTTGTGCAGAAATTTGAGGTAAATGGAATCTTCTGAAACCAATCGAAT
>JAYSRP010000233.1:0-5297 GCA_043721015.1 Synechococcales cyanobacterium
GTTACTGGTATGGTGGGCGGGTTTTTATTCTTTTATGGAGGTTTCCCGATCGTTGTCGGATAAACCCGCCCCTACACATTGATTGATCCTCAATCTCAATCAATTCCTACTTGGACTTGGCCATCGGCGACCCGCACTGGATAAACAGGTAATTGTACCGTGGGGTCATCAAAACATTCGCCGGTTTGGAGATTAAAATTTTGTTTGTAGATGGGGGAAGCTACTTTGGGAACGCCATTTCGATCGCCCACCAGACCCCGCGATAGCACATAGGCTTTACTGAAAGGATCATAGTTATCGATCGCGTAGATTTCTTCATCTGTGCGGAAGACGGCAATTTGTTTATCAACTACCAAAGCACAAACTCCGCTATTCGGCAGAATTTGCTCTAGTTGGCATACTGTAATCCATTGATTAACTGTTTGGGATTCGACAGAAGCTTGAACCATGTTTTTTCCTGGATTGGTTGACTCAAATATAAAGCAAATGATTATTATCCGGCTTCGGCGACGCGATCGGTTCACTTCGACTTCGCTCAGTGACCGATCGCTTGATTTTAGCGGTTCTGGATGGCCATTAATACCTCGCGCTCGTGAGCATAAGGAGGTCTGGCTTGACCGCGTTCTTCTACCCGCAGCAGACTAGGATCTGGTTCGGGGGAGTTGACGAAATGATTGAAGCGAAAGAGCTTTTGAGGATCGGCTAGGGTGTTTTGCCATTCGCATTGGTAAGTAGCTACTTGGTGTGCCATCTCCGCTTCCAGTCGATCGGCGATGCCCAGGCAATCGTCAACTACCACGGCTTTTAGATAATCCATGCCGCCTTCTAGCTTGTTTAGCCAAGTGGCAGTGCGCTCTAGGCGGTTGGCGGTTTGAATATAGAACATTAAGAATCGATCGATATATTTAATCAAAGTCTCTTGGTCTAAATCGCTTGCCAAGAGCTGGGCATGTTGAGGCTTCATGCCCCCATTGCCGCATACATAAAGGTTCCAGCCCTGCTCGGTGGCAATAATACCGAAGTCTTTGCTTTGAGCCTCAGCGCATTCGCGGGTGCAGCCAGAGACAGCCGATTTGAGCTTGTGGGGAGCGCGTAAGCCGCGATAGCGTTCTTCTACCACGATCGCTAAGGTAGTAGAATCTTGGACACCAAAGCGACACCAGGTGCTGCCCACGCAAGATTTTACGGTACGCAGGGCTTTACCGTAGGCGTGCCCCGATTCAAAGCCTGCGACAATCAACCGCTGCCAAATTGCTGGGAGCTGGTCTACTCTGGCTCCTAACAAATCAATGCGCTGAGCACCAGTGATTTTGGTATAGAGTCCAAAATCGCGGGCTACTTCACCCAAGGCAATTAGGGCTACCGGCGTAACTTCGCCACCGGGAATGCGAGGAATTACCGAGTAAGTGCCGTCTTTTTGGATATTGGCTAAAAAGGCATCGTTGGTATCTTGTAAGGTGGCGTGAGCTGGATTCAGGATTTGCTCATTCCATGCCGAGGCCAAGATGGAGCCGATCGCTGGCTTACAGATTTCGCAGCCCTGACCCCGACCGTGCTTAGCCAATAAATCAGTAAAGGTCACGATTTTTTCTAAGCGCACCAGGCTATAAAGCTCTTGGCGGCTATGGTCGAAATGTTCACAGAGGTTGTTTTTAACTTCCAAGCCTGCCTTCTTCATTTCTAGCTTCAGCAGGTCGGTAACTAGTGGTACACAGCCCCCGCAGCCAGTCCCGGCGGTGGTGCATTTTTTGAGTGTGCCAATATCGATGATATTATCAGCCTGAATCGCCGCGCAGATATCACCTTTAGTGACATTGTTACAAGAACAAATTTGGGCGCTGTCCGGGAAACTATCAACACCCATGCTGGTAGCGGCACCCGATCGAGCAGGCAAGATCAAATCTTCTGGATTCGGCGGCAAGACGATTTGGTTCTGAGAAATCTGCAACAAATTGCCATAAGCCGTAGCATCGCCGACCAACATTCCACCCAGTAAATGCTTGCCGCTAGCATCAACCACTAGTTTTTTATAGGTGCCCTTAATCGCATCAGTAATTCCTACTACCTGAGCGCCGGGAGTCTGAGCAAAGGCATCACCAAAGCTGGCTACGTCTACACCCATCAGCTTGAGCTTCGTAGACATATCAGCACCAGCAAAAGTGTTGCTGCCATCACCACAAATTTGCTCAGCGGCAATGGTCGCCATCGTATAGCCAGGAGCCACTAATCCATAAATTTTGCCCTCGTGCAGGGCGCACTCCCCGATCGCATACACATGAGGGTCTGATGTCTGACACTGCTCATTGATCACAATTCCACCCCGATCGCCCACGGTCAAACCACAGTCTTTGGCAATTTCATCCCGAGGTCTAATCCCCGCCGAAAACACAATCATGTCGGTGAACAGTTCGCTGCCATCAGCAAACACCATCTTCTGCACCCGGCCATCGACACTCACAATCTCGGTGGTAGATTTGCTGGTATGCACCGTTACGCCCAAAGCCTGAATCTGATCCTTGAGAATATTGCCACCCAGATCATCTACTTGCAGCGGCATCAGCCTGGGGGCGAACTCCACCACATGAGTCGTCAAACCCATATTCTTCAGCGCGTTAGCACATTCCAACCCCAATAAACCGCCCCCCACGACCACGCCTACCTGAGCTTTCTCGGCATAAGCCGACATGGCTTCTAAATCTTCGATCGTCCGATAAACAAAAGTCCCCTCAGTATCTTTCCCAGAGATCGGAGGCACAAAAGGATAAGAGCCAGTAGCAATAACCAATCGATCGAACTCAACTTCGGCACCCTGCGCCGAAATTACCTTCTTGCCAGCCCGATCGATCTTGGTGGCCTTGTCACCTAAATAAACCTTCACCCCATGCTGATCATAAAATCCTGGCTCTACTAAGCTCAGGTCTTCAGCGCTTTGACCACTAAAATAGCCGCTCAAATTCACCCGATCATAGGCTAAGCGTGGCTCTTCACAAAAGGTGATCAGATTCCAATCTTGGGTTGCACCAATTTCGATCGATTTCTGCAAAAACTTGTGGCCGACCATACCGTTGCCGACGACTACCAGATTTTTTTTGGCCATAGGAAATTGCGATACGATTCACTGATATGTTTTTGACATCTTTTCAGTCTTGGGTCAATTCAACAGTAGCCTACGATACAAAATATTAATCAGTATGCAATTGTTGCATACTGCAAAAGTCCAATACACATCAAGATTTGCCATCTTTTGCCTCATGGAGCGTCAATCTGGAACCGCGCACAGATATCAATTTTGGAGACTAACAGGAGCGACTTCTTGAGGAGCCGAGGGTAATACCTGTGGACTGCCACCAGTACGCAAAGACTCGTTCAAAGATTTTTCTTCGGAAGACAAAGCGTTGTAAGAATTCACCAATCGGTTATAGCTGTTGATTTGTTGTTTTAGTAACTTGATTTGGCCATTGTAAGCATTCACCTGCTGATTAAAACCATTCAAGCGATTATTGTATTCTTCAGGATTCCCGATTCGCTCTAGCTGCCGACGCTGTTGCTCAATACTACCCCCCTGTTCTTTGACGCTTTGCTCTCGTTGATCGAGATCTCCCTTCATACTTTTGAGCTGTCGATCGATCAATTCGGCCTTGTTGACAATTTGGGCAAAGGTTCGCTCATTCTTTTGTGCCATCGCTACTACAGTAGCTCGATCAACAAAATACCTAGCATAGTGTTGCTCTAGCTTTGGACTCAAGGTAGGCACCTCTGTTCCTAAGAAAGAGTGCAGCTCACTGCTGACCTGCTCAGGATTCCGATCGCGGTAAATTTGAATCAGTTTTTTCAGCCGAGGATTGTTTAAACCGTCAAAAACGCGGACTAACTCTGCACCAATTTCTTTGCGTTCATCTTCAGATAAATGATTGTGATAAACAGCATGAAGCATTTCATGGGCGGCTGTGACCTGCATAGTGCCCGCTAAGCGTTTATCGGTAACTTTTTGAATGAAAATGCCTTTTATTCCTTTGTCCGATACATAGCAGCCCAAAATTACCGTTTTTTCGGTACTGTGCTTGTCGCACAATTTTAGCCCTACTTTGTTGGCTTCGATCGTGGGGGTAGTCAAATAAAAAGCCCGTCGTCCATCCTCGCTCATATTAGCCTGCCGAGCTAAAGCTACCACTTCTGGGGGTGGCGTATAGCGAGCTAACTGCACGCTGTCACGAACAAAATTTCCCTGCCAACGAATCAGTAATAGAGCAGGCACGAGCGCCCATAGCAAATAACCGGCAAGACCAGACTTATATCTCATTATTAACTTATGCCACGGATTAATTTTTGAGGTTGACCACGAAACGTATATTACATCTTATTTTAAGGGAATTCCCAAATTTCTACTGAATCTTATTTTTTGGTCGTATCTTAAAAACTGCCAAAAGAACATAATTATTTATTGAGACGAAGATTCTGCCTGATCACGTTGCTTTTTGTCAGCAGCAGATAAATTTTGCAGCGAATCATTCAAAGAGGATCCTTCAGAAGACAGGCCGTTATAACTACCTACCAATTGATTGTAGTAATTTGTTTCCTGTTGTAGTGCTTCAACGTGGGCATTATAAAGACGTTTTTGATCTTCTGTGGTAATACCGGCTGCACTCATTTGCTGGAGGGTTTTTCCTCGGCCATCTATTTGATTTTTTAGGGTTTGTAACTGCTGCTCAATTCCCCCAGTCTTGTTTTCAATGCCAGCAAACAACTGCTCTTTGCGTTGCGCCATCGCTACCAACTTCGCCCGATCGGCAAAATATTTGCCATAGTGCTGCTCTAGCTTTGGTCCGAGATTTGCTACTTCAGTGCCCAAAAAAGAATGAAGTTCGCTGTTCACATGGCTAGGAGTGCGATCGCGGTAAATTTGAATCAGTTTTTTCAAGCGAGGATTGTTTAAGGTATCGAATACGCGCAATAGCTCTTGATCGATTTCAGTTTTTTCGGAGCTAGAAAGATGCTCATGGTATACGGCGTGCAGCATTTCATGGGCGGCTGTTACCTGCATGGTGCCAGCTAAGCGCTCATCGGTGACTTTTTGAATGAAAATTCCCTGACCTGATACATAGCAACCCAAAGTAATGGTCTTTTCAGCATCGCTGCTAGTACAGAGCTTGAGACCAACTTTTTTGGCTTCGATCGTGGGTGTGGTCAGATAGAATACCCTGCGCCCCTCATCACTCATATTTGCCTGGGTGGCCAGTTGGGATACCTCCGAGGGCGGATTGTAATTGAGCAACTGCCAGCGCTGTGCTACCGGCTTA
>JAYSRP010000234.1:0-12594 GCA_043721015.1 Synechococcales cyanobacterium
CTAATTGCGGTTGCTCTACATTTAGTTGATGCCACATATCTAAGAAACTGGTTTGCTAATTGCTGCTATTGTACTTCATGATTTAGGAAAGTGCTGTATAATAAATTTCCATGAGAAAGCATTACTCCTTTGGGGGTTCCAGTAGAACCAGAAGTGTATTGAATAAAGGCTAAGGCATTTTTATCTACTTGAGGTAGCTGCCAGTCATTGGCTTTGCTATCATCAATTTCGTCAGTAATCACATAACTTAATTGGGCTAGCTCTGGATTTTCTTGTAAAATCTTCTCAATATTACTAAGTACAGATAAATTAGTCAGAGCAATTTTTGCTTGAGCATCGGCTACGATCGCCTTTAATCGATGTCCATGGTGGTTTCGTCTGGGTGGATAGACCGGAACCATAACGACTTCTGCATACAAGCAACCAAAAAAAGCCTGAATAAATTCTAATCCTGGTTGATAGAGCAACAGTGCTCGCTCACCCACTGCCTTCATGCCTTGTAAAGTAGTAGCAATAGCTCTGGCTTTTTGATCTAACTCTTGGTAAGTTAACTTCGTTTCTTCTTCCTCTCCATTCGGCAGAAAAGTAACCGCAGTATTATTGGGCTGATGTTTTGCCCGATAACGCAGTAAATCAACCAAATTCAAGAAATCAACAGGTTTTTCAAGAAAAGTCTGATGGTCATTTTCATATAAGTCAAGGCTATTTTTGTCTATCATAAAAGTTTATCTAGATTTGGCCAGTCTATGATCTCATCCCACCAAACCATAGAAAATCAACATGAACTCAACTTTCTATGGTTTTTTTGATGGATGTAAGCTTAAGAGCGATACTTTCTATATTGGGCAAGCTTAATCGATATGATGCACAAATAGTCTAGCAAACTTACTAAGACTCTGGTATTCAAAGCCTCAAATGCTTTCCTGAAAAGCATTTGAGGTGCGAAAAATACTTTTATTAATTCTTTGCAAAAATACTGAAAATATCAGGTGCTCACATTTTTTAGTAATCAAATATACAATATTTACTAAAATATTTTGGGCGATCGATAACGAATTCCCACAATATCTGCAACCGTTAATTTGTTACAATTTTATAGCGGCAGTGTTACTCAAGCTGTAGGATCTAGAAGAACATCCAGTTTTATTTTGTGACCTCATGAGCGACCTCGCTATTTACCACACCAGCCAAGGCGCAACCTTCGATGCCCAGTATCCTGCTATCCCAGCCAGCTTTGGTAACAATGCCCAAGCCTTAGAAGCTGTCAACTCTGGAGCAATGTTGGTCGATCGATCACACTGGGGACAAATTTTAGTCAGCGGCGAAGACAGACTGCGCTTTTTGCACAACCAAAGCACCGCCGACTTCAACGCCTTAAAACCTGGGTCGAGCTGCAACACTGTTTTTGTCAACTCCACCGGCAGAACGATCGACCTAGCCTTGGCCTTAATCTTAGAAAACGAAGTGCTACTAATGGTCTCACCGGGCAAGGGCAATACAATCTTTCAAATGCTCGATCGATACATCTTTTTTGCCGACAAAGTAACCCTCCAAGAAAACACCCAAGCCTCCTTCAGCCTGATTGGCTCCCAAAGCCCCCAAATCCTCGCTACCTTCCAAGCCGAAATTCCCAGCGGTTTCCAGCAAACTATTAATATCGACGACATCCCGGTACACATCGTCGCTGATTCTGGCCTCGGTTTACCGGGCTACACTTTTTTCCTAGAGGCTGAGGCAGCTCCCCAAGTTTTGCAAAAACTAGTCGCCCTTGGTGCCATTCCTGGCGGCGAAGAATGTTGGGAAGAACTGCGCATTCGCCAAGGGCGACCGGCAGTCGATCGAGAATTAACCACTGACTATAATCCCCTAGAGGTTGGGCTATGGCAGACCATCTCGTTTACTAAAGGCTGCTACATTGGCCAAGAAACGATCGCCCGTCTCAACACCTACAAAGGAGTCAAGCAATATCTTTGGGGCATTGAACTAGCGGGATCAGCAGCAATTGGCAGTGACCTAATTCTGAACGATACCAAAGTTGGAACTCTGACTAGCTGTAACGGCCAGCGCGGTCTAGTATATCTCAAATCTAAGGCTGGCGGTGTGGGTCTACAAGTCCAGGTGAGCAATACCACCGGTAAAATCGTCGATATTCCGTTTGTTAGTCATGAATACTATGCTGGCTAAGGGCTGGGTGGAGGTGTGGATCGATCGATTAGATTTACCCTTGATCGAAGTAAAAACCCTTGCCCAGTTTTTGACTCCGGCAGAGCTGGCCTTGTGCGATCGCTGTCGATTGCCCCATGTCCGTCAACATAAAATAGTAGCGCGAGCTAAACTGCGCCAAATTCTGAGTAGTTATCTGGATCGATCGCCCCGAGAAATCGAGATCTCGATCGGTCTGCAAGGTAAGCCCTATGTGGCCGGATTAGAATTCAACCTATCCCACAGTGGCGATTTGGTGGTCTATGCGATCAGTGATCGACCGGTAGGAATTGATATTGAACGAGTCCGATCAATGGATCTCGCTGGCATTATCCAGCGCTTTTTCGCCCCTGGTGAATTTGCTGTATGGCAAAAGTTATCTTCAGCCGACCAAGAACTGGCTTTTTTCCGCACCTGGACAGTAAAAGAAGCGTACTTAAAGGCGATCGGCACCGGACTTCATACCCCATTGTCAGAAGTAGAAGTCAGCATGGATCAAGATCTCCCTATAATTCTGCAAGCCCCCGGCAGCGAAAATTGGCAATTACACCTGATCCAAGATCACTATCGCAACCATCAACGTAAGAGCGGGTTTATCCACAATCAATGTGTAACAACAAAATTTCCAAATAAAAACCCGCCCGCCCCAGCCGCATCCCCTACTAGTTTACCGATCGGCTATGTCGGTGCATTAGTTACCACTGCTGATATCGATAATTTAACCGTTAAATGATTGCCAGAACTCTTTGGTATTCAGAGATTCGTTGGCGATCATCAGTCCACCCAATTTTCTATTGCAAGGTTAGGGACAAGGAAACATGATCGGTATCTAAAATCCAAAGACTCATAGTTAGCTCTCGTCCTCAGTAGGGTTCCGTTCTGCTCTGATGGATGCAGCAATCTCGGCAAAGTCGGGGTCATCCTGGTAAATGCCCGGGAACTTAATCCAAGGATTAACGACGAGTGGCGTTGGCGGCATATAGCCCTGAGTTCCAATCCCGATCGAAGCCGATCGCTGCCGTTGGGTTGGGTTCGACTCCGCTCACCCACCCAACTGGATACTTGGGACTCGATCGAACTCTATTTTCCACTGCTTTTCTTCAACCAGCCAAACACATCCTGCACAGTTAGCTGTACCTCTTGAGCAAACCCTGGTACCGGCAATAAATCAGTCGGATCGTCCAGAATTAAAATATTCTGGTTCGCGCGGCTGATCGTAATAGTTTTAGACTCTGGATCAATCAGCCAGCTCATTTGGGTGCCATGAGCCAAACAGTGATTGATATTTTTCAACACCTTGGCCGCACTCTGACCAGGGGAAAGTACTTCGATCGTCCAGTCTGGAGCTATGATAAAAACATTTTCAATATCGCCATCAGCATCGACCGGTACTCTGGCATTCTCAAACACCACCAAATCTGGGACAACTGCCCGACCACCAAAAACACAGCGCAACTCAGGAAAAATGATCGCAATACCCTGACGTTCTAAAGTCAGCATAAGCTCCATGCCAAGCCTTGATTGAATAATGCTGTGGTGTCCTTGGGGCATAGGTTTCTGGATTATTTGACCGTCGATATATTCACTAGCTGGCTTAGTCTCTGGCAACTTCAGAAACTCATCGAGGGTGATGGTTTTGATTGGGGTTTGAACCACTTTACGATCTCCAAATAGTCTTGTACTATTATGCACTTTGTCTAGATATATTGTGACTACTCATCAGCTAAGAATTCTGGCCATCGATCGACCTTCAAATCAATTTTTCCTTGAGCATTAAACTTAATGCCTTCTTGCTCCAACAGATTTTTCTGGAGATAATCTGCACCATTACGAGCCGTGGAATAAGAGACTTGGCCTTGGGCATTGACCACTCGTTGCCAAGGAATATCGCCAGCTATCTCTACTTTATAGAGAGCATAGCCTACCAGTCTGGCCTTGCCCGATAATCCTGCTAAACCTGCTACTTGGCCATAAGTGGCAACTTTGCCGACGGGGATGCGGCGGACAACGGCGTAGATTTTTTCGTAGGCTGAAACAGCAGTCATCAAGTCAAACCAGAAAAACAAATGGCTACTACGGTGCCTAGCATAAACAAAATGGAATTATCTAAAGACAGGAGATGCATGATGATTTCTTGGAAGACACAACTAAATGATGCCCCGATCGGAGCCTTAACTTACTGAGACTACGAACTGTCTAGCTTAAGTTCCAGGCTTAGGGGCTATTGGCATCATCTAGGCGCGGATTAAAGGTTTCGATCGACCTGATTTTTTCATACAGCTCCCGCTCCGCCTGAGAAACAGTCCGAGGAATTGCCACCTGAATCTCTAGTAGCTGGTCGCCGCGTTTACCGTTTTCATCTGGGAAACCTTTACCTGCTAAACGCAGCTTTTGGCCGACTGTGACCCCAGCGGGTAATGAGATCTTGACCAAGCCATCCAGCGTCGGGACTTCCACAAAGCCACCTAAGATGGCCTCAGCAGGGGTGACAGAGAGAGCGCAATGAACATTAGTGCCCACTAGGCGGAAGCGATGGTGGGGTGCCACGTCAATTTTTAGGAACAGATCGCCGTTAGCAATGCCTTGGCCGCGCAGGCGAATTTTATGACCGGGCACCATGCCCGCTGGCATCTCCACTTCTAACGATCGACCGTCTTCTAGTTTGATCCGCTCTCTGCCACCTTGATAGGCTTTTTCTAAGGGCAGGCGCAGCTCAGCTTCAACATTTTTGGGACGTGGTGGAGCTACCTTAGAACTTTCACGCATGTTTTCAACCCGAAAATCTTCCTCAGGTTCAGCTTCCACCGTAGAAGTTCGACCTCGACGACTATTGCCGACTTCTTCTTCATTGCGGCTGTAGCTATTGGGCTTGGGGCGGCGACCTAAGAGCTGGTCAATAAAGCTGTTGAAGTCACCAAATTGGCTAAAGTCTTCTTCAGATTTCGATCGATCGTTTCGATCTTCATCGCGGCTGCCGCTCCAAAAATCTTGGTTGTTGCGGTTTTTCTTACCCCGCCAAAAGCGAGTGAATTGGTCATACTGACTACGAGCAGCCGGATCTGAAAGTACCCGATAGGCTTCGTTAAATTCTTTGAACTTTTCTTCAGCACTTTTATCTCCCTGATTCAGATCGGGATGATACTGGCGCGCTAAGCGCCGAAAGGCTTTTTTGATCTCATCGGGGGGCGAGTTACGCTCTACACCCAGCAATTCATAGTAGTTGCGAAAGTTTTCCATAAGAATTAATTAATACCACTCGTCTTCATCTTGCCAGTCAGGCGGTGGAGAACGGCGTTCGGGTGGATTGGATCTTGGTCGAGAATCGCGGGGTTGTTCGGGGAGATTATTGCCTCGGGGGCGACTTGCATCGTTACCGCGACGGTCATCGGTATCACGGGGGCGGCTTAGAGGCCGGTCGAGATCATTTGGGCGTTGCCCTGAGCCTGCCATTCGCATATCATCATTTTTCGATGAAGGGGGACGGCGATCGCCGTTTCCTGGAGATTTGGGCGATCTTTGATCAGAATCCCAGGGGTCTTGATCTCTAGGCAGGCGAGGATCCGTATCCCTAGGTTTTCGGTCAAAGTCGTCGTTAGGACGACCAGAACCGCCATAATTATCTCGGTTATTGGCAGAATTATCGTAGTAATTACCGTCATAGTTCCGATCTCTCGATCGATCATCGCGGCGATCTTCTTCGTAGCTGCGACTGTTAGGGTAACGGGGCGGGTAATCGTTGGGGCGATATGGCTCGCTGTAGCCTGAGGCTGGTGGTAACATCCGAGGGCTATTGTAGCCACCATAGTCCCGGTTATAATCACGGTTATCAAAGAACTCGTCGTCGTCACCCAAAATAGTTTTCTTGAGGGTGGTGAAGAAGCCTTCATCTTCGGCGGCGGTGAGTTGACGAACTTGGCGATTGATATCTTGCAGCAGCTCGTCTAGCTCGGCTTTAATTGATTCGATATCTCGCTCGTTGTTATCTTGCAGAGCACCGCGTAACTCTCTAACCAAGTTTTCTACTTGGCGGCGTTGGCCGCTAGCAAACTGCATCCCAAACTCGATCGCAATCTCCCGCATCCGGCGTTCGGCCTGGGAAGTAAGCGCTTCTGCTTTGTTGCGCCGCTCTACTTTGTCTTTTTTCTGCCGATCGACCGCCGCAAACTCGGCGGCTTCTGCCATCATTCTTTGGACTTCTGATTCGCTGAGGGTAGAAGCTCCTTGGACAGTAATGGTTTGCTCGCGTCCGGTGGTGCGATCCATCGCCAGCACTTGTAAAATACCGTTGGCATCGATATCTAAAGAAACCTGGATTTGAGGTAGACCTTTGGGTGCCGGGGGAATGCCCGTAAGCTTAAAACGCCCCAGAGATTTATTGTCGTTGGCCATGTCCCGTTCGCCCTGCACCACATGAATTTCCACCATGGTTTGGTTGTTTTCGGAGGTCGAGAAAGTGTCTGACCTGCGGACTGGGATAGTGGTATTGCGGGGAATCAGCTTTTTCATTAAGCCACCCACGGTTTCTAAACCTAACGTGAGAGGAGTGACATCGAGCAGCAGCATTTCTTTCACTTCGCCAGAGAGGACACCGGCTTGGATCGCTGCCCCGATCGCCACCACTTCATCGGGGTTCACGTTCTGATTGGGGCGCTTGTTCAAAAACTGCCGCACTATATCTTGGACTACCGGAATACGGGTGGAACCGCCGACTAGGACGATCTCATCGATATCTCTACCGGTCAGTCCGGCATCAGACAGCGCTCTTTTGACTGGAGCCTGTAGGCGAGATAGCAAATCACCACACATTTCCTCGAACTGCGCGCGGCTAAGGCTGGTTTCGATGTGCTTTGGCCCTTCGGTGGTGGCGGTGATGAAGGGCAGGTTGATTTCGGTGGTGGCCATGCCCGATAGCTCAATCTTGGCTTTTTCGGCAGCATCGGCCAGCCGCTGTAAAGATTGGCGCTCTTTGCGCAAATCAATGCCTTCGGTCTTGAGGAATTCATCGGCGAGCCAGTTGACAATTAATCGATCGAAGTCATTCCCACCCAACTGGGTATCACCGCTGGTGGCCTTAACTTCAAAGACCCCCTCGCCCACTTCCAAAATCGACACGTCAAAGGTGCCGCCGCCCAGGTCAAAAACCAAAATGGTCTGGAGTTCTTGTTTATCTAGACCATAGGCCAAGGAAGCCGCCGTGGGTTCATTCAGAATTCGTAAGACTTCCAAACCAGCAATCCGCCCAGCATCACGGGTGGCTTGGCGCTGAGAATCGTTAAAGTAGGCCGGGACGGTGATCACGGCTCCCGTGACTTCTTCGCCCAGGTAGCGGCTGGCTTCGTCGGCTAGCTTGCGTAAAATCATTGCCGAAACTTCTTCGGCAGTATATTCCTTGTTCAATCTTGGACAGCGGATTTTGATGTTGCCGTTGTCGTCTTTGCGAATGGTGTAAGGTACTTGTTTAGCCTGGGGGCTGAGTTCGGCGTATTTTCTGCCCAGGAAACGCTTCACACCATAAAAAGTATTCTGCGGATTCATTTCGGCTTGTCTTCTGGCCATTTGCCCGACTAGCCGATCGCCGTCTTTGCTGAATCCTACTACCGAGGGAGTTGTGCGGGTTCCCTCGGAGTTGGCGATTACTACCGGCTTGCCACCTTCCATTACGGCTACCACCGAGTAGGTTGTGCCCAAATCTATGCCGACTACTTTACTCATCCCTATTTCTCACACGAGAGCTTCTTGATTATATTAGAGTACGCCAAAAGCGTGTTATAATTCCATTGGTTTTAGCTGAAACCGTTATGAGTAAGGACTTAGAGAGTCTAAGCAACTTTCTAAAATCTACCCTCATTCTCAATAAGGTAGTTCAAAGTAACGCTGCCATCCAAAAGCAGATAGCCGATGGTGATGCTGCCGTCCAAAAACAAATAGCAGGGGTAGAAGTAGGACTATCTGAAGTTAAAGCCGAAATTAAGGGCATTCAGACTCAGCTCGCCAATATTAAGATCGAATCGTCTTAAATCATTAACAACACCTTACTGACCTTAGAATAGAAACAGCCCCAACCAAAAGCGCTTCGCGTTAAGGCCAAGGCTGTTTCTATCGACAAGACTGTTGGAACCAGTTCGATCGAAGCAATAAATACTTATAACCAGAGGTTAGCGCATGGCAACGGACCACAGCGGCTGGCATAGCCGGTAAACTTGCCAAGCTTTACTAGACTAGTACTAAGTTGGGATATGATTCGGTTACATGTTTTGATTTTATCGATAGTTCTAGTCTCGACACCAGGAGGGTAAGATGCAGCATAATCTGGACATCCAAGATCTATCAATTATTTTGGTTATAGAGAGTTTCAACCCTAATTTGTTGACTCCAGATTTTTTGCAGGGTAGTGGTGTGGTGCCAACTGATTGGGTGTTGGCGCAACCGCCGATTTTGAATCGGGGTAAGGCGCAGGTGAGTTTTAGCAATGGTGTTAATATTGTGGCGCAGGCGGGGATGATTACTTTTTCCCAGGCGATGGCGGCTGATGTTGATTTAGATGGGGTGTTGGTGGGGGATTTGGCGCAGCGATTTGGGCGGGCTTTGCCGAAGTTAGACTATCGATCGGTGGTGGTGAATCCGCGTTGTTTTGTGACTTTTGAGGGTGCTGCTGATGCTGCACACCGGTATATTACGGAGCGGATTTTGGTGGCTGATGGTTGGCAGGAGGTGGGGGATCTACCGTTACAGGCGAGTGTTAATTTGGTTTATAGTTTGCGGGGGGTGTTGTTGCGGTTGAGTATTAGTGAGGTGCAGATGCAGATGGCTGAGGGGGATGAAAGTATTGGTGCGGTTTTGTTTGCGGGGAGTTTTCACCATGAGTTGGTAGTGGGGGATGGTTCGTCACCAACAGGGGAGGAGAGGTTGAGTGTTTTGTTGCGGCAGATTGAGCGGTGGCGGGGTGATTGGAGTGATTACCAAGATATTTTGGTGAGTAAGTTTTTGGTTCGGAATCAGTTGGAGGGAGTTTTGCTGATTCAAGATGCTTAGCACTGACAGTCTGCAAGACAAACGGCGATTAATATGAAAGCGTTAAACCATCTTCAATATTTGCTGCCCTCAATTTATTCTTCATGATGATAGCGGCATGAAATAATTGTTAGATAATCATCATCGACAGCATAAATAAGACGATTTGTTTCATCAATGCGACGAGACCAAAAACCTGACAAATTCTCTTTTAAAATTAGGCTTCTGGGTCAGATGGTGGATCCGGTGCTGGGACGGGTGCTGGAGGGCAGATAACGCCGGGAAGGTAACACTTGGTTATCTCAAATAAGTAGCTGCCTAAGTAGCCTACCGCCAAAGCCCCAATGACCGCAACAAAGCCGCCAGTGGCTACTGCTTGTCGAGTCACTGTTAATGTTACAATAGTTGTATTGTTTACCTGATTGAAAACGAAGTCAAAAATTTCTCCGCTTGGATCGATAAAGTTCACAGGATTATCACCAGCATACAAATAATCATGCAGCGTGATTGGCAAAGTCGTATCGCCAGGGAATGAATCCTTAGAAACAAAGCGCCCAGAAGCTGAATCGTAATATCTGGCTCTGAGATAGGTTAGGCCAAGTTTATTATCAAACTGCTCACCTGTAAATAAATAATCATTTGCCGTACTACCCGTTTGCTGAATTAACTGACCGTAGGCATTATAGGCATAGCTATTAGAAATCGACCCACTAACATCTGTCAATAATCTTGTACTGCCTAGCCCATCTACTTGATAAAACGCGCGATCGATTCCGCGTGTTTGAGAGATCAGATCTCGTCCAAAGACCCGAGATGCTTGCACTGTTCCGTCGGGGCGATATTCTTCAATCACCTGCGCATAGGCTTGTTGATTTCGATCAATCAAGAAGCGAATTTCTTGACCATTAACCGTCATCGCCACCCGAATACCATTGATATCATACTTAAACTCAACTCGACCTTGGTTGGCTCCTGCTGTAATATCTGCGGCTATCAACTCACCCTTCGGATTCCATTGGTAGGTGACTTGGGTTTGACCATTTTCTACCTTGGCTAAAAGATTGCCATTGTTGTCATAGCTATAGCCAGTAACTTTACCATTGAGGACTTCTTGTAATAGTCGATCATTACCATCGTAGGTATAGGCAGTTGTGCCATTAATGGAATCAGTTTGAGTGAGGCGATTGCCAACTGCATCGAAAGCATAGGTAGTAGAACGATTTCCGGCAATAGGATCGATAATCGATTCTTGGGTTAGACGGTAGAGTTGATCGTAATTGTAACTAGTAGTCCGTCCAGTATTTTCCTCGACCTTAATGCGGTTGCCAGCAGGGTCTAGAGTATAGCGGTAGCTGGAGAGTACTCCGCCAGTGTTTGCATTCTTCAAGAAAGTCAGGCGGTTAAGTCGATCGTATTCCCTGGTTTCGGTTACGCCATTAGAGAAAGCTGTGCCGATCGAGTTGCCCACAGCATCAAAGGTATAGCGAGTAACTCCCGCATTAGGATCCGTGACAGTTTCTAAGCGGTTGAGAGCATCATAGGTATAAGTTGTTGTCCCAGAAGGAACGATCAGGGAGGTGATATCACCAGCCAGGTCGTAGGTATATTGAATTTGGCGACCATCGGGTTCTGTTCGTGAGAGCAGTCGGTTGCGCAGATCGTAGTTATAAGTGGTAATTCCTCGGCTATCAGTAGCTGTAGCCAACTGTCCGGTGAGGGTATAAGTATATTTTTCTTCGGTGTTGTTAGTGAATTTTTTGCCAGTCAGACGATTGCGTTCATCGTAGCTGTAGGAGATGGTTTCACCGTTAAAATCCGTGGTGGTACTTACATTGCCCACAGCATCGTAAGTAACCTTGGATTGCTGACCTAAAGGTAGTACTGTCGCTTGGGTTCGTCCGAGTTTGTCGTACTCGTATTTAGTCGTATGGTTGTTGGCATCAGTTTGTTCTGTGAGTCGATCGGTAGCATCACGCTTATGCAGGGTGCGCTGACCCAGAGCATCTTGGACAGTTGTTAATCGGCCTAAAGAATCATATTCATACTTTGTCTTCACCCCTGCTTGATCGGTAGTAGCCGTCAAATAACTCAACGGGCTGTAATCTTGCTGTTGGGTGGTGCCATCGGCAAAACGAGTGGTGACTAAACGGCCTAGGGCATCATAAATATAGTCAGTTTCATGTCCGAGGGCATCGGTGACTGCCGTCTGCTGTCCTGCTACATCATAGCTGTAGTGAATTTCTTGCTGCAACGCATTACGGCGGGTAATCAAGCGACCAGCTTGATCGTAGACCAAAATAGTGCGGTTGCCTCGTTCATCAACTTCGGCAGTGACCCTCCCTGCTTGATCATATTCTTGCTTAGTTCTCGGATTATCGGCTAAGTCATTGGGTGTGGCATCAGGATAAATCGTCTCGACCAAGCGTCTTAATTTGTCATAGACATAGTTGGTCTTGCGGCCTGCTTCATCAACAGTGGAAATTAATCGATCTGCTGCATCATAATCGTTCTGAGTTCTAGGATTATCGTTTAAATCATTGGGCGTGGCATCGGCATAAATAGTTTCAATTAACAAGCCTCGATTGTTATAGCGATATTCTGTCCGCCGCCCCAAACCATCAATATCAGCAACTTTTTCACCAAAACCGTTGTAGGTGATCTCGGTGGTGTGGTTTTCGGGATCAGTCGTAGTTCTGAGCCGATTCTCGGCATCATAGGTGAGCTGAACTGTATTGTTTAGGGGATTAGTGACCGTTAATACATTGCCATTGTTGTCGTAGGTAAATAGATACTGTCCATTGTTGGGATCTATTAAGCTGGTGAGCAGGCCAAAGTTGTCATAGCTAAACGTAGTCTTTTGGTTATTTTCATCAACGATTTCGGTAGCAAGGCCAGAGCTATTGTATTGGTAAGATCTGACCTTGCCTGAAGCATCCTGACGATTGAGCAGATTACTTTTCTGGTCGTAGCTAATGGTTGTTGTATTACCCAGGGCATTTGTTTCTGTCAAGACTTCATTTAATCCATTGTAGGTATAGCGTTTGATATTTCCTAATGGGTCAGTATCGCTGAGTCGATTCCCCCGCAGGTCGTAGGTATAAGTAGTAGTATTGCCCACTGGGTCGGTTAAACTCAGGAGATTATTGTTTTTATCGAAGGTGCGGGCGGTAATACCCCCTAAAGCATCAACTTGTTGGACAAAGTTTCCTCGATCGTCATAAACCAGCGTTAGATTATTACCCAGCGGATCAGTGATCGTTTGAGATGAATTCAAATTATCATAACCAAGATCCAGCGCCAGCCCATCCCCATCAATCAGCCGCACCAACTTACCCTGAGCATCGTACTCAGTGCGGGTGCCCTTCCGCCCCAAAGGATCTG
>JAYSRP010000235.1:0-12577 GCA_043721015.1 Synechococcales cyanobacterium
CTCTCCCACAAGGGGAGAGGGAGCAAGAGACTTCGTTTTGCGCTCCGACTCCCCTTCTCCCGCCTTGGGAGAAGGGGTTGGGGGATGAGGGGTCTTTCACTGCTATCTTTGGGGTCTTTGTCCCGCTTTGAGCTGATACCCAGCAGGAGTTAGTCATGCAATTATCACCTTTGTACTTAGAACAGTTAGAAGCCTCTCATCAAGTAGGTTTTGCGCAAGGCGAACAGCTTGGTGAGCAACGCGGTGAACTTAACGTTGTGCTGAAGCTATTGGCCCGACAAGTGGGGCAGCTCCCAAAAGATTTGGAGGCGCAGGTGAGCACACTTTCTTTGGTGGAATTAGACTTGCTAGTGGATGATCTTTTGAACTTTGGGCAGGTGGGTGATCTACTTCAATGGTTGCAAGGCAATAGGTCTTGAAGAATTGAGGCTAGCAAAGAGTCTGGCACTTAACAGGAAAAGTCAGTCTCTGCGGCTATTTTTTATGACATGGTTAGCTCAAGACAGTATTGTTGATTTTGGATAAGCAAGTTAGTGAATTTTCTAGCTAAAACCACTTTAATCGGATCAAAATCATAAATCCCCACGCCCATTTCTGGAGTGACAGTGGGAGAAACCATTTCCAATAAATTGAACTGCGAGGCCACTTGGAAAAGTGCATCGGAATTTATCGAATCTACGTGTAAATCTTGGACATTAGCCACGATTTCTCGCAGTGATATTTTTCCGGTCTTATAGTTACTCGATCGAGCACGCTCTCTCAATTCTGCTAGAGATGGCGTTTCCAATCGTCCATAAACCATTGTTTTTCCATTCACCTGAGACTTCAACGTTTCGCTATCAACAGTAATATTTTTCTGAATCTGCTGAATGGATTCTTCCGGGAAACCGGTCAGTTTTTCAAACCACATCATTGGACACCGTTATTGTCATACTCATCAAGATCGCCATAATATCATTATTGACTACTACCCTATAGAACTTGTGGACAGTGCCCATATCTTGAGACAATTCTAAGTAAGTTTTAGTTTCAGGCATTCGTCGATGCTCCTTGCGAAAATCTAGATTCCTTTCTCAGTCAGTATTCCCAGTCTAGATCAGATATCTTGCGATCGATCACCATTATGTATAGTACAATAATACCCGAAGCGTTCGCCGAGAGTCTCCCTATGCAGCTAATTCAACGCAAAACCTTGGCCTATCAGGCTGGTAGCTCCGATAAAGTCTACGAAGTAGATCTCTGCCAGTTGGCCGAAGATCGATACGTGGTTAACTACCGCTTTGGGCGGCGAGGCGGGACGCTTAAAGAAGGCTGTCAAACGCCCTCAGCTCTGGCCTTAGTAGCGGCGCAGACAGCTTTCGATAAGCTGGTGAATTCCAAGTTAGCCAAAGGCTATCAAGATTCTGGGGCTGTTTTTGTTGCAGCATCCAAGGCTCCTGCTCCAGTTTTTGTGCCAGATTTGGCAGGACGAGATCAGCATATCCTTGATCGACTGTCAGCAGCTATTAGTAACCCAGGCCAACCAGATTTACCCAAACAGTGGCCGATCAATCGAGTGATTTGGCGATGTGGTGAATTGCAATTAACCGCAGCCGCTCCTTTACTGATGCAGTTGTGGGGAAATCAGCCCCTACGGAATTACAGTATTGCTTGGGCATTAGGAAATTGCGGTGATGCTCAGGCAGTTCCCCTGCTAGAGCAAGCTCATCGAGATCAAGATAATCCTGATCATGTGCGCAGAATTAGTTTAGCCGCAATCCTAAAACTCAGTAATGCTAAGGGAGATGAATTGCGTCCAGAATTGATCGCTCAACTACCAGCGAAAATTCGCACTTTGGTTCAAAGTAATGAGTCAACAGACCTAGTTTATCAAGCTGTCACTGACTATTTAAATAAAGTAAATTTACAACATATTTCATTTATTGGATTGCTATACCAAATCAATCCAGACCTGGGACGCAAGATCATTTTAAGACTGCTAAAAAATGCTTCTTTTGCACCAAATTTTTTCAAGCATATTCGTCATACTTTCAAATTAGCTGAATACTTTCATGATGCTGAACTACTATCATCTTTTACCTATGATTTTGATAGAAGTAAAGAATTTTATGGTGGTGGCCGACGCTGGGTTTGGTTAGATAAAAAGCGAAAAGGTCGAGAGGACAGTATTTTGGTAGGAGGTGATAGTGAGCAAGGCAAACTAGAGCTAAGCAGTGCTGATTCCCGCTTGGCTTATGGTGTTGATACTCGTGATTATCTTCGTCGTCGGGTCTGGCGATCGCTGAAAGCTCAGGGAGAATTAGCGCAGCCAGCATATGTCAACACAGCAGCAGCTATCCTCTTGCAATATAGTGACGAAAATGCTGTGCAGCCCCGAGAATCTGTCAAGTGTTTAGACTATGATTATCAGACACGTCAGTATAGAAAGATCACCAGAACTCGTTGGGATTCCTATGCTGAATACTTAACTTTTAATCATATTCTGTATACCAACAGCCCTCGCTATGAACTCAAATCGGGCAAGGATATTTGGCAATGTAAAAAGGGCTGCACACCAAGCCAACCAATACCTACTGTGAGAGAAGAAGCCTTCTCTGAACTCTGGAATCAGCAGCCATCACTACTACTGAAGTTATTGTGTGAAAGTGATTGTAAGCCAGTCCATGAATTCGCTACCAAAGCGATCGCCGACTCTCCTCAGTTTTGCCAAGAAATATTGATCGACAGTATCATTCAACTATTAGCCAAACCCTATGAAGTCACTGCTCAATTTAGTTTTGAGCTAGCCAAGTCTCGCTATCAACCCCAGAATCCTCAGTCCGAATTGATTTTAGCGATCGCTAACTGTGCCTACGCCCCTGCTAGAATCGAAGCCTATGGATGGCTGAGTGCTCAGATTGATCGATTCTTATCTGACAATGTTTTAATCACCGGCTTAGTACTCAGTCCTCAACCAGATACTCAAATATTTATTCGCCAAGCCCTGAGCACCACAATTATTGCGACCAATCTGGCTCAAAGCTTAATCGGCAGAATTATCGCTGGACTGCTGACACTCACCCCAGAGCAAGCGGTGATTGCCGAGAATGCCACCCAGATCCTAACCACCTGTTTTCAAACCCAACTACGATCGATCGGTTTAGAAGTAATTTTAGATTTACTGCGTCATCCATTGGCAACACTGCAAACTACCGGAGCCAGAATTTTACTAGATCGCCAAACTCCAGCAATCGAGCTACCCGCCGGTTTAATCGATGCCTTAATTGAATCGCCGATCGATGCAGTGCGTTCGATCGGGGTGCAGTTATTTGGTCAACTGCCCGATGAAATGTTGGCCGATCGATTGGAGCTGATTTTGAGCTTCACCATCCATCAATTGCCAGAAATGCGACAGGCTATTGTGCCATGTCTCCGTCGTCTCCAGGTTTATCCCGAATTCATGGCGCAATTAATCGATCGGCTGTTACCAGTATTGCTGGTTCCAGAAACATCGGAGGGGCTGCACAGCTCTATTTCTCAGCTTCTGCAAAACGACTTGCCAAACTGGATGCAAGTTGCCAACCAAGCAACCGCTTGGCTGTTACTGAGTGCTCCAGCTAGCGCTTCTCAAGAGCTTAGTGGCAGACTATTACAGACCAATGCTGATCGCTGGGTGGGCAATCTTTCTACCGAAAGAATTGCCGAACTTACCCACCATGAAATATTAGTAGTGCGAGAAGCTGGCTGGCAAATGTTGGGCAAAATCTTATCCCGTCTACGCCAGAGTAGCGATGATTTATTGTCAGCGACTTTAGTAATGGCCTCCAAGTGGGATGATTCTCGGGCTTATGGCTTTACGCTGTTTGGTGAAATATTGCAGCCCGCTGAGCTGACTCCAGCGGTGGTGATCAGCATCTGTGATAGTAACCGCCCAGATGTCCGCCGCTTTGGTCGTGATTTGGTCAGCAAATGTTTTCAAGCTCAAGATGGCTTAGAGTATTTGCTAAAATTCAGCGAGCACCCCACCACCGATATGCAGCTTTTTGCTAGTCAATATCTAGAAGACTACGCCGCAGATAATCTGGAGCGGTTGGCAGAGTTGACTCCTTATTTTGGGCTGGTGTTAGCCCAAGTAAACCGGGCACGGGTGGCAAAAGAGCGGATATTTAATTTCTTGAGTACTGAAGCCATTAAGAGCGCCTCAGCGGCTCAGTTGGTAGTGGAAGTGTTGACCAGGCAATCAGCTTCGATCGCCGTCAGCGAAAAAGCTCGATCGCTAGAAACCCTCCTCAAAATTCATCAACTATACCCCGAACTAGCCGTCCCGATCAAAATCAAAGAAGTTGCTCTGAAGCATTGAAATTAATAGGGTTGGCTGAGCGGAGTCGAAGCCAACCCTCGATTGAAACCTTTGTTACGGACTATGACTCTGTTTACAACAGCATAGTATTCGCTGAAACTTGGAAATATACTGGACATTAACATCATGGAATTTAATTATAGTTATCAACGTAGTAGCAGTGTTTCTAGCGGCAGCGATCGCACCCAGATGTCCTTTGCCCCAGATCTGACTAGAGAGCCAACTTTCTTTCGGGGTGAACTGCGCCAAAACATTGCCTTCCGGGAAGCAATTAGTGCATTGCATGACGTGGTGATCTCAGATCTGCGCTTTAAACCCAAAGACAAAACCGCCTACAAAGAATGGGCCGCGCAGCGCAATGATATTGACTGGCAGCTTATCGCTAGCCAAAAGCAAGCCGTGACCGATCGATTGCGCGAACTAGATGCCGAAATGACCGGTCTGCGACAATTGCATGACAGTCGCTACTCTGGATACGACAAAGCTGTTCGCAAATATTTTGACTACCTCTACCAAAAAGACCGAGATGCCTGGTTTGTCTTAGATCCAGTAATTACAGTGCATCCTGACGAAGTGTTTTTTGAATGCTTCAGCCAAGATGAATCTAGCTACGGTCGCCTGGGAGCCAGCTATGAAGTATTCCAAAATGTTGGCGATTTTGCCTGTGGCACCACTAACGTCGATTATTCGGCGGCGCTCTATGATGAGTTCCAAAAAATCCGCACTTACAAATCCACCGTGTTGGAAGTAGACCCCACGGGCTTTGGTGTAGAAACCGCTGGTGAAGCAGATTATAAGGAGGTGAAAATTGACCTGCCAGATAGCTGGGTGCGGGGCTTTTTGCAGGTGAATTCGGCAATGTCTTTGCCCTCGATCACCTTTGATTTGCATCCGATGGATATTTACAATATTTGCTTTGTGCTGCGCCGCCGAAAGGAAAAACTGGGGCCGCGCAGTATGCGCTATATTTTAAAGCCCGGTGAGCCGGTGCGGGTGATCTTTGAGCCGTGGAATCAAGAAGTGGTCTGCGATCGATCTTTCTATCATGGCGACAAGCCTGAAGAAATTCGGGTCTGGGGTCGGCGTAGATTATTAATTTTGGAGCGACTAATTCCAGTTGCCAAAAAGTTCACAGTGCATTTACTAGGCACTGGTCTACCCTCTTTTTATGTAGCAGATCTCCATGATTTATCTTTTACTCTTGGCCTCTCGGGCTGGACGGCGAATGACTGGGCAAAAGCCGGTAACTTTGATTTAATGGCTCCCCGCGCCACGGTAGATGATTGGACAAAGCAGCGAGTGTTTGCGGCGCTGCAAGAAAATTGGGTGGAGTCACCAGATGCTTTGGCTAAAAGGCTGAAGCTCGATCGCAAAATAATTTTGGGCGCATTGAGTGCCTATACCCAGGCCGGTAAAGCGATTTATGATCTAAATAAACAGGTCTATCGGGTGCGAGAGCTATCCCGAGAGCCACTGCCGATCGAACAGCTCCGTTTCTCTAACGATCGAGAGTCGGTGGCCAGTCAATTAGTCACCCAAAAACAAGTCAAAATCAGCAGTTCAGCGATCGATACCGGTGGCACTCTCCATTTGGCCGGAACCGTCGGCAAACGTGGTCATACTTACGAGCCTACCGCAGAGATCGATCGAGATGAACGACTGGTCGCGGCTCATTGCACCTGCAATTGGCACCAACAAAATAAGTTATTCAAAGGTCCTTGTGAACATATTTTGGCTTTGCGAATGCAGCACCAACAAACGTTGATTAAAATCTAAAAAAAACTTGGCAATTGATCGACCTAGTGATACAATAACCTCAGTACTGACGTACTCACCCAATCCCTGCGCGGTTAATACCACTTGCAACCCGGATGATGGATCGTCATCCTTGCTTTTAGTCTAGCCACACATCACTGGCTTACTCTTAACTGTGCGGAGTACCCCTACTGTCGGTATCACGGTGTGGATGCCTTGCATCTAATGACCGACAGTAGGGGTACTCCGCTGGCGTTGAGCAATCCAGTCCTCAGAGGTCTACGAAGAGGAGCCGCGCAGCCCGATCTGGGCATCTTTCTCACCCAGTTTTTTCCCTATGACCGAACAACCTCGGACTCGTCAGGAGATCTATGATCGCATCCGCGAAAGCTCTAAAGATGAATACATCTTAGAAGAGATGATTCGCTTGGGTTTTTGGTCTGGCAACGAGGGGCTACCCAACGATCCAGCCGACGAAATTCGTCGCCGAGGAGAAATTCAGCGAGAACTAGATACCTTAAGATCTGAGAATCGTCGCCTTAATGACGAAGCGGCACTCAAAAAAGAAGCCCTCCAGCAACGGATGGCTGAGTCTAAAAAGAAACAACAAGAAACCAAGGAAAGACGAGAAAAAGAGCGACAAGAGCGCGCCGCTGCTTGGGCAATCAAACAAAGTCACACCATTTCTTACTTGGGTTCCGAGGTTTCTTATGGACTCAATTTTACCGAATCGAACATAGAGCGACTGCAAGCTGATCGATTACCAATTTTAAATGACGGAGCCGATATCGCTAACGCCATAGAAATTCCCCTTAGTCAGTTGCGATTCTTGTCTTTCTCCCGGCGAGTATCGACAGTTTCTCACTATGTGCGCTTCCAGATTCCCAAGAAAACCGGCGGCGTGCGGGCAATTTCGGCTCCCTTGCCTCGCTTAAAACAAGCTCAGCAATGGATTTTGGATAATATTTTGGAGTGTATTGTTTTGCACCCCAGCGCCCACGGTTTTCGGCGGGGTCGATCGATTGTCACAAATGCCCAGCCCCATGTGGGCGCATTAGTAGTTATTAATTTAGATTTAGAAAACTTTTTCCCTTCGATTTCTTACCGGCGAGTTAAAGGAATCTTTTGCTCTCTGGGCTATTCAGAAGCCGTAGCGACAATTTTGGGGCTAATTTGCACCGAGCCAGATGTCACCCAAATAGAAATGGATGGTAGAAACTACTACATTTCTCAGACCGAACGACGTTTGCCCCAAGGCGCTCCGAGCAGCCCAGCGCTCACTAATTTGCTCTGTCGGCGGCTCGATCGACGGTTACAGGGCTTAGCAGAAAGTCGCGGATTCGTCTACACTCGCTACGCTGATGACTTGACGTTTTCTACTACTAATTCTGAGAAACTGCGCGATATTGGCAATATTTTACAGGGAGTGGGTTCGATCGTTACCCATGAAGGTTTGACAGTTCACCCCAACAAAACGCGGGTGTTACGAAATTCTCAGCAGCAGGAAGTGACTGGTGTAGTGGTTAACGAAAAGCTGAATGTCGATCGAGCTACACTCCAGAAATTCCGCGCCACTTTGTATCAAATCGAGAAAGATGGCTTGGCTGGAAAACAATGGGGCAAAGGCGATGATGTATTAATGTCGATCGAAGGTTTTGCTAACTATGTAGCGATGGTGAATCCGGCTAAAGGTAGCGACTTTTTGACCCAGGTGAAGCGAATTCGGAAGTTATATGGCAAAAGACAAAGATCTTAATTCTATAACCGGCGTAGTAATTTAACAGTATGGATCGGTGGGAGTGGCATCGGGATAGAAGGTGACGATCGCATTATCTTTTTTGACGAACACAGCGGGATACTTTTGGCCAGAATCAACATCGACCACCGGAAAAGTGCAGACGGTGTTTGCTCGCTCTTGAGTTTTAAAAGCTTGGGTGGCAGCAATTAATAATTCGGCGGCATCAGTTACTAGGGCGTAACCGGTACGCCGATCGACCAAAACCTGATTGCCATAGCGCAGTAATACGCCAATAGTATAGGCCGCTCCTTCAATGATTTCTTCTTGAGATTGGTTGTGGGGAAGTTTTCCGGCTAAGCCTTGCTCTTGCAGTTGTAAATAGCGCCCCACATAGTGCATCCCTTTGATTTTGCCTTTGCGAATGCTGCCGCAAAAAATATGCTCGAAGCCCTGTTGCTGAAACCAAATGCTGGTCAGATCTTCTAGAAACTCAGCGGTAGTGTTGTGCCCAGCAAAAATTTCGCCATCTACCGATGCCTGGATGCGTTTAAAAACTTGGGGATAGGCGCTAAGCAGCGCCTGAAAATCGGCGGCATATACCCGACTGCCAATGTTGCCACAGACCTTTAGCACACATCGATCGAAGGGAGCCAAATGAGGCGGCGGCGGGGTGCCATCGACTTCTTGCCCTCGGGGAAAATGATGGAGTTCGGGGTTATCTAGATGATCAAAGAATGGCGGAAGCTGTTTTTTGCGGCGACGGGGTTTTTCCATGGTTTTTATTGATCTGTGATTCGACCTAGATCGATCGTAACACCACTAGTCAATAGTTACTATATAAAAAGCAGGCTGACACTTAAGTATCAACCTGCTGTCTAAAATTTAGGACTCTAAGCGAACCACTCTTGGACAGCTTCTTCCTTAGTATTAGTATTCCGGGAAGGAGTCTCGCGTTCAAACTTCATATGAACCGATCTCTGCTGCTCACCGTCTTTAGCCACTGCCACGATCGGATAGTCGATTAGACCATCTTGGAAAGACATATGGAAACGGAAAGTGCCATCGGGATTCAACTGAATTTGGCGGTTGCCGATAAATACCGCAGCATCTGGCTCAGTCGCACCATAGACAATCAGCTCAGCATCAGCCACTAACCAGAACTGGCGAGGTTGATGTTGCTCGATGCCGATGCCCGACATACCCACACCAGACATATTGACACCAGAGGCGGTAGGCATAGCCCAAGCTCCGATACCAGATGGAAATACAAACGAGCTGAGAGATTCTTCGGGAGATTGCTGCATGGAACCATACAGCGAACCAGCAATGCGCATTGCTTCCACCGATTCGGCCAAACCAAAAATTTGTTCGTAAATAGGGTTGCCAGCGGCATCGAAAGTAGGTATGACTGCATTGTTGCTTACAGGCTTCTTGCTAGGAGGAATCAAGTTAGCAAAAGTCTTACCAACTAGCTCTTCTTTCCAGTCAATGGTTACAAAATGATCTTCGACCCACTCCGAAGGATAGACGGGCGGAATGCGGATTTCAGCCGAGCGAGCCAACACTAACCACCGACCATCGGCGCAACGGAAACCGATATCTAATAGGTACTCCCGATCGCTGACCGGAATCGATAAATACCATTCCCGAGCCATTTCATCCAATGGATATTCTTGAATGCTGTGAGGGCTTTGCGCGCTCATGTTAACGTCAGTGACATCATACAGACGCAGTGCCAACTGCTGACCGCCCTGAGCGCGCAGCTCTTGCTTGTGCTCAGCGGTGATATCCCAATAAGCATATGCCCACTGTGGATCGCGGGGGAGTAGAACTATTTTGCTTTCGGCGTAGCCTCCAGGAATATCACCAAGTTCAGTATCGGCAAGCGCCAAATCTTCCATGGTGTTACTTGGAATTGGGGCATCTAGTTCAAATTTTCCTGCTTCCACTGTTAATGATGCCTCCGGTTGTAATGAGTTGTTGTCTAAAATATGTGCTTGAGATGATATACCCTTGCTGCGTTCAATTTTGAGAATCTCTTCTAGCAGTTGAGATTTACGCATCCGACTGTAGCGAGAAACCCCGTAATGGCTGGCAACCTTGCGCAGTTCCCGCAGAGTCATCTCTTCGAGTAGCTTGTTGTCTGTAGACATGGTGAAGATTTTTCCTCCAGAGAAAACAATAGCTTGAGCATCCTGCAATCTTGGCTTGTAATGGATTGATCAAAAACATTAATTAATGTCTCGATACTTTACTTATAGTCGGAGATCGATCGATAAAACAATCCCTCAGACCATTGAGATATGAGGGTTTAACGAGTTATGGTCGATCGATGGGGATCTATGTCAGGGATTCATGACAATTCTATACGCCTAAGAACTTGCCTAAGATCCCCGGCACTGGCAAGAAAATCAATACCACAATTACCAGCAAGCACATCCCCCAGGCATCGCGCCGACTATCGATTTCGGTCACATCATTGAGGGTTGGATCCGAAACAGTCGGAAAAAACATCAGTAAAATCGCAAAAACCAGACTGCCGGTGTAGCCCGTTAGGCGCAACTGCAAAAAGCCCAACATAATGAGAATAATCTTGGCAATTTGGCCAATGGTAATACTGCCGCGCACGCCATACATGGCATGAACCACATAACCACCATCAAAGCGTTTAAAAGGCAACATGTTAATGGCCATCATCAAAAAACCTAAATAGGCCGCCGTCGCCACCGGATGAAGCTGAATTGCCGTATTCGTGCTAAAGTCTTGCCCCATCGCCAACTTACTCAGACCAGTTAAAAATAGCGAAAAGCGCGGGTCGCAAGAAGCAAAATTCAAAATCCCAGACTCTGCTGTCAGTGTTATGACAGCAGAATGTTGTAGCCCCCAAAACAAAGCAACGCTAGCAATCACTAAATTAACAATCAATGAACCAAAGCCCAAATCAAACAAAACTCGTCGATCGGGGATGGGTGCCCGCAACTGCAATAGAGTTCCACAGGTGCCCGGAAAAAACGGTAAAGGCACACAGTACAACAAACCAGTCGTAATTCTCCGCCAGCGACAGATCCAATACTTCACCACATCTTTACTACTCAAAACTGCTAGCACGGTTAAGGCATATAGCCAGCCCCGTGGCTCCAGCATATTTTGTTGCAGATGCTCGGGCTTCACGCCACTTAACAACGCCCCATACTGACTAGTCGTACCCCAGGCCAAAGCCCAGCTTAGACCAGCCAGCAGATAATTCATAAAGCTAGGGCGCAAATTCTTATCTTTAATGACATCGGGCACCAATACAAAAAAAGGTCGATCGCTTAATCCAGACTGAAACAATACAAAAAACTTGTCCGCAAAACGCTCCGAAATATTGTCTTTGACCGTTTGATATGCCGCTCCAGCATCGGTGCGCAGTCTGCCTCGGCAAACCACCCCTTGAGGACGATATTCGATCGACTCTAAAAAATACACTGACCAAGGAAAACACTCCCGTAACAACGCTTCCTCTTCTATGGAGATCGATCGCAGTGGCGCTATTTCTTTAAGCGGTAAAACAATTTCTGGCTCGGACTTAGAGTCGGTAGGCGGAGTAGATTGATTGATCCGCAGCCAGCGAGATATTTGTGCCGATCGTTGAATAGTGAGGCTCAGCACCCAGTAGGCAATCATGCCTGATAAAATTAGAACAATCCACTTTTCCATGAACTCATTAATTCCTTAGCTGTTGTCTCCGCTGGCACAAGCTAATGGGCACAGGATGGAAGACCACATTATATTTGATATTATGCCGAACCCACCGGAAACCTCCCAAGAAAACCAGCAAGGACGCGAGAAAGCACCACATTTGGTATTACAAAATGTCTTTGCTTTTACCCCAAATCGAGATACTTTAGGGGGCACATCTTACCTTATTGTAAGCAACTCCAACAGTGATCTACCCCAAAACATTTTAATTGATGCACCGGCTTGGAATAATACCAATCGAGAATTTATTGCCAGTCAAGGTGGTGTGCAGTGGGCGATTGTCACTCACCGGGGCGGATTGGGACAAATGGCCACCATTGCTAAAGATTTGGCCTGCGAGGTGATTATTCAAGAACAAGAAGCTTACCTGTTGCCAGATACACCAACAACTACCTATCACCAAACACATCAGGTAAGCTTAGCGCCAGAATTTGCACCAGCAAACCTACTGCAAATTATCTGGACTCCCGGTCATTCACCCGGTTCAGCTTGTGTTTATTATGGGGGCATGATATTTACTGGCCGCCACTTATTACCAGACCGCCAGATGAATCCTCAACCACTCCAAACGGCCAAGACTTTCCATTGGCCCAGACAACTGCGCAGTGTAAAAAAGCTCCAAGAGTTGTTTCCTGAAGTGCAATATCTGTTACCTGGAGCTAGCAGTGGTCTATTACGCGGTCAGGGATATATTGATATGGCCGATCAAGCCTGGTAAATCGAGCTTAGTAAATTTTGATGATATTTTTTTCAGTTAGAAGTAATTACTAGCTAAACTATTGAGAATTTATCAATTTGGTTTGGTCTAGATAGATGATCATCACTATTACTGCTCTCAAAGGTGGTGTGGGCAAGACAACCACTGCCATCCACCTTTCGGCCTATCTCCAAGAAAAAGCTCCCACCCTGTTAGTAGATGCCGACAAGAATCGATCGGCTTTAGTTTGGTCACGAGAAGACAAGCTGTCTTTCACGGTGGCCTCCCAAGCTTCGGCTACGGCAAT
>JAYSRP010000236.1:0-12529 GCA_043721015.1 Synechococcales cyanobacterium
CGCTCCGGCGATAGTTGCTTGAGTAAATCATTAAGCTGTTGCTGTAGCTCTGTTACAGATGCCGAAACTCCCAACTCCGTATCCTCAATTGGATAATTATCTGTAGGGTTCATTGCTGACCTGCTAATTCTGAAGTTAGGCTGACAGGATTCAATTTAACACACCATTCATTCTCTTGAAATAGGATTAAAAAATCTTAACAGACTCGATAAATTTCCTTTCGCCAAAAACAATCGAAGTATTCACAGCCTGCTGAACTCGATCAAATATTCGCATCAAACATCCAGAACCCAGGTGTTATTGACTCAATAGCCCCCATAATTCGATCGATTATTCTTTAAAGCTTTTTGAAGTATCGGGCGATTCTCTTCCAGAGACACTTCGTGAACAGCAACAACCCATACTCCGCTAAAACCTTCCCCCAACCTGAGTAAAAGCAGCGACAAAATAATTGCCAAGACAATGCCTTCTTTAACGCCCACAAAAACCACTGTGGCCGCAGTGACAACAACTAAATAAAATTCTTCACGATGATTTTTGAAGATTGCCTGCATTCCTTTAACATCAATTAACCTGAGACCGATCGAGAAAACAATGGCAGCTAAAACAGTATTAGGAAGATAGCTGATCGGTTGCGTGAGTAAAAGAATCACGATCAAAACGACAGCTACTGTCGCAAGCTGGGCAATCTGGCTTCTTCCGCCCGCTGTATCTACAATCTCAGTTTTAGTCGGGCTACCATTAACCACAAAGGTGCCTGTAAAGCCTGCTGCTAGATTGGCTGCTGCCAAACCATCTAGATCCATATTTTCCTTGAAATTTTCGCTATGGCGAAAGGCATAAGCTCGAGAAGTCGCAGCACTTTGAGCAACGATTACAATACAGCAAGACAAGGCAATGCCCAGCACTTGGAGGATTTCATTTAGAGCAACAGCCGGAAAACCAAAAGATGGTAAACCGGTCGGCACTGCACCGACTACGGTAATTCCTTGACCAGCAAAGTTAAACAGCCAACTGGCCATGATTGCCACAATTACTGCTAGCAGGGCACCAGGAAATTTGGGCAGGAATTTTTCGCAAAGTTTAATCACGATCAAAACAGCGACAGAAAGACCGATCGCTAAGGGGTTGGCATGAGGCAGACCGGCAATGACCCCGCTGATTTGCTGGAGCGGATGATGTCCGGCGCTCTTGATATCTAATAACCCGGCTAATTGACCGATCGCCACCTGAATTCCCACCCCGGTTAAAAAGCCAATCAAAACAGTCCGGGACAAAAAATCAGCCACAAATCCCAATCGAAATAAGCGAGCAAGTAACAAGAGTCCAGCTACCAAGATGGCAACCAACTGGGCTAGAGCTAAATAGTGAGAACTGCCTAATGGAGCCAAGCCTGATAGACCAGCGGCTAAAATCGCCGCAGTTGCAGAGTCCGCAGCAACGACAAGATGGCGAGAAGAACCCAAAATCGCAAACATTACGACTGGGAAAATGAGAGTGTACAGACCTGTAGCGATCGGGGTGCCAGCAATTTTGGTGTAGCCCATCACTTCTGGAATACCGATCGCTGCTAATACAATTCCTCCAACGATGTCGTTTCTGATCGCCGATCGCTTTAAAGGTAAAATTCTCTGGAAGAAACGATGCCGATTTTTAGCTGAAGGTTGACTTGACTGATTGATTCTCATTTAATATGCTGACTTGCTTTGTATAGTAGTTTATTGCACTACAACGTTTTTTCTTGCCAAGATACTGACGCTTCGAACAACATCAATGAAAACTGGTAGCTTCGTCGGATCGGATCATTTGCCGGTGATCGCTGAGATTGGAGTAGTCGATCGATCCCACCATCTCTAAATCCCCAGCAATTCCAAAATCAAAATTTTCAGAAGCTGAAACCATTGATTTTTAGTTAAAATAAGAAGTGATCGAGATCACTTCTTATTTGAGCGTTGTATACATTCCGCATCAGTTGTATCAAAGCACTTCAGAATCTCCTACAAAGAGTAACTTACGACTTAGTAAAATTTTAGAAAGTCTATACGGTTACATTTTGTTACTTGTTGGTCTACACTCCAGATCAACACCTTGATTAGTGATTTACAGAGAAAAAAATACGCATTTTATCTCTTTGAAATAAGTGCAGTCTTTGCTGAAGCAAAGGCCAAGTTTTTGATAGAAATCACCAAAATGATGGTGCTAATGTGATTCATCCAACACAACCCATCCATTTTCTTATGCATTACCATCTCGGCATCAATTTAGGACATGAACGATCGGTAGCAATTGTCAAAGACGGTGAAATATTAGTGGCGATCGAACAAGAAAGAATCGATCGCCAAAAATACAGCCCGGGCTATATGCTGCATTCACCCGGAGATGCCAGCCAAATTCAACTACCTCACGAAGCCATGCGGTATGCGATCGATACCATTGGTATTGCCATGGAAGATCTGGAGACCATTACTGCCAATATGCCCGGTCATGATTATGCTCCCGATATCTTGCGGCGCGTTCTTACCCCAGAATTGGTCAACAAAGTCCAAAAAATTCCTAGTCATCATTTAGCTCATGCTTATTCTGCATATTATCCATCGGGTTTTGAAGAATCGATCGTCTTGGTGGTTGATGCTTCTGGTAGCACGGTCGATCGACAGACCGAATCTTACACAATCTATACGGGCAAAGGTAATCAGCTCACCACTCTTCATAGCGAAACAGTAGCAGCGCATTTAGCCGGACTCTCCACTCTCGGCTTCGTCTACGAATATGTCACCCGTAAAGCCGGTTTTGTGAGTCAGCTTAACGAAAAAGTGCGCCATGCTGAATCGGGTAAATTGATGGGATTGGCACCTTTTGGCCGACATCAACCCCATTTTCAGCGCTGGATTCAAACCATGGCTGATGACTTTAGCCTAAAAATTTCGGCCTATGATATTTTCTTAGAGATTGCAGCACTAGAAAAACTGTATGACAACGGGGAAGGCAAGCCATACCTGCGGAACTATTTGGTGGATCTAGCCTATAAAGTTCAGCAAGAATTAGAGCAAGCCCTACTACACATCGTTGGTTTGGCTGTTAGGCGCAGCGGCTTAAAGAAATTGTGTATTGCTGGAGGTGTCGGCTTAAACTCAGTGGCTAACTACAAGCTGTTACAACAACTTGATCTAGATGATATTTTCATTTTTCCTGCTGCTGGTGATGGTGGCATTGCCGCAGGCTGTGCATTGTGGGCTTACTATACTGCCGGTGGTAACAAGCGGACAACCTTAACCAAAGCTGGCTTTGGCAAACAATATAGCGTTGAGGAAGTGGAGTTTGCCATCTCGCAGTTTGCCACAGATATTGTAGTTGAAGAGTTACCGCCTGCGGCGATCGTGCCCCGTGCCGCTCAATCTTTGGCGCAAGGAAACGTAGTAGCTAGGTTTGCAGGCGGCTCCGAATATGGTCCTCGTGCTCTAGGCCAGCGATCGATCATGGCTGATCCGACCTTTAAGCGAATGAAAGATATTATCAATGCCAGAGTCAAGTTCCGGGAGGCTTTTCGGCCTTTTGCCCCGGTAATTCCGCTAGAGTCGGTATCTACTGTGTTTGAGCAACAGGTTGCTGCACCATTTATGTTGGTGGTGCCACAGATTAAACCAGAATTTCATGATTTGATTCCTTCTGTAACCCACGTTGATGGTACCGGACGGGTACAGACAGTAACGGCAGCAAATAATCCTTATTTCCATAGTCTCTGTCATCAATTAGTGCAAGAGCGGCAAGGTGTGCCAGTTTTATTGAATACTAGTTTTAACGTGGCCGGGCAACCGATCGTCGAGACTCCGGCAGAGGCGATCGAAACTTTCTTGAATACTGACATTGATTATTTGGCGATCGAAAACTTCTGGATTAGCAAACGATATGTTCCGGTGTTGAACTACACCGAGCATCTCACTAAAGTTGCTGATAGCTCATTACCAGAAGGTTTGCCAGCTAATGCTCCAGGCGTAACTGAGCTAATGGCTAAGCTCGATCAGGCATTATTTCATAACAAAACCGCTAATTGTCCTTGGTCATTAGCAGAACTCCAAAAATTATCGGCCACAGGTGCTGTTTACAAAGAAACTAGCCGCCTTTTTCCTGATATCCGTGGCATTCGCCATTTCCAAACTCAGGTATCAGCCTCCGTCGTGCTATTGCCAGATCCATTAGGGAAGTCTGCTCTTGTTGAGCTAAAAGGTAAAATCAAACCAACAACTTATGATTGGCCAGAGGTTCAACTCTTATTGACAGTACTGCGTAACCAAGAACGCGAATTAGAAGATCTGCGTCGAGCATGGCAGCTAACGCCGCGAGAACTTCAGGTTAAAGTTACTTGGGCACAGCAACAACTCGATCAATATCAATTAAAATCGCTCAGTGAAATCAAGGCAACGCCTAAAGATTCGGAATTAACTACAGTTGCCGATAGCTCCGCTTGCACCGGAGGTGATCGAACTTTTGCCCCTTTTGCCAACGAGGATTTTTCAGCCCGCGCCACCCTTTGCCAACTCTATGACTGTCTGCATCGTTGGGAATATACCGATGTCAAGATTTCTGAGTTATTGGGCGTAACTTCTCAACAGCATATCGAACCCACGCGCATTCATTACTACGACAAATATCTTTTGCCCCAGAATCCTCTGAGCGACCTCATTCGGCTTTTCCATCTAAGAGTCGCTTTACCCAAAGCTGATCTCCAAGATCTATTTACCCCTTCGCTCTTTACGGCCTTAGTGAATCTGGGCTTGCTGATTCCCCGAGGTGAACATTGGTCATCACGAGTAGATTTGTTTGATGCGGCAGGGCTATATATTGCCACTGACCACCGCTACATGCTGTTACCCGAAGACAAAATCGATGAAGATCCGGTGATGTATTTAGGTATGGATAGCATGGGGTTGGTTTACACCGCACCACGCAATAATGTGGACTGTGTGTTAGATCTTTGCACTGGCAGTGGTATCCAGGCTTTAACAGCCAGTCGTTATGCCCATCAAGTCGTGGGGGTAGATATCAATCTGCGCGCTTTGCGCTTTGCCCGTTTCAACGCCCAACTAAATAGCATTGAACATGTCAAATTCCGATCGGGCAACTTATACCAAGCCGTCTCGGGTAAATTTGATACTATTTTAGCCAATCCGCCCTTTGTCCCTAGCCCCAGTCAAGACTATCGGTTCCGGGATGGCGGTGCCAATGGCGAAGAGATTTTGGCGCAGATTATTAGTGGCAGCGCCGAGCATCTGACTAATGATGGCCGGTTGTTCATTGTTACCGACCTAGTGGATTTACCAAAATATCAGAGCAAACTAGCTCAATGGTGGCAAGGTGGCGTAGCCGATCAATTGATTCTGCATACCGCCGATCGGGATGATATTTTATTTTCTGTTCCTCATTCTCATGCGCCCTTCGGACAAACAATCTGTGAATACCGTGATGAACTCGATCGATGGTTGGGCAATTTCCATGGAGCGGGGTTAACTGCGATCAACTTTGGTTACATTCTGATCGAACGTCTGTCTAAGTTTAATCAGCAGGAGACTTATTACACCCGCACTATTCATAATCCTCATCAGTCGATCGAGGCTGAAGTGCGCCAATATTTCCGACAGCGCGATCGATTGACACATCCGCAAGTGGGCAAATGCTATTTAGTCCTCCATCCAGACTTACGCTTTCGCTGCGAAATCGATCCCCATACTGGAGAGCAGCAGGTAGAATTATTTACTGCAAATAATCTCTATTTCACCACTTATCCGATCAGCCAGCAATTATACCTACGATTGCAAGAGATTTTCAATACTCAACCTCAGTCTGGTGACTACATCAACAGCGCTAACCGTGATTTAATCTACGATCTGGTCTGTAAGGGAATTCTCTTACTTAAATTTACCCAGACTAATATTGTCGATCGCCCAGTTATGCCGCTGAATTCTGCGGTGGTCTCTAGAAATATAGGTTCTTCTCGATCGACAGAACTGTTAGAGCATCACGAGTTAAGCATTTCAGAATTGCAGACAAAAACTACTCCCACCTGTCTCTCTTCTTACTTGAGCTAATTTGTTGGTAATTGGATGAAAACACTGTGGCACAGAAAAATACACGGTGTTAGATTAGATAAAAGCAACCAGCAAAATTCCATGCAACTCACTTGGCTAGACAGTAATTCGTGGCTCATCGAGATGGGCGGTAAAAAGATCTTGCTAGACCCTTGGCTAGTAGGTGATCTCAGTTTTGGTAATCTGCCTTGGCTGTTTCTGGGCAGTAAAACTGTCCAGCGACCTATCCCTGGCAATATCGATCTGATTTTGCTCTCTCAAGGACTGCCGGATCATGCCCATCTTCCTACTTTAGAAGCGTTGGATCGATCAATTCCAGTAGTTGCTTCGCCCAGCGCCGCTAAAGTGGTAAAAAATTTGGGCTATCAACAAATTACTGCTCTGGCACCGGGTGAAAGTCATGATTTTGCCGGAGTGACCATTAAAGCAGTGCCCGGATCGCCAGTGGGGCCGACAGCGATCGAAAACGGTTATATATTGCGTGATGACCAGAACAGCCTGTATTACGAACCCCATGGCTATCATTCACCCGTGTTAGCTACTGAGGCGGCGATCGATGTAGTGATTACTCCATTGATCGATCTCAAGCTGCCGTTACTGGGTTCTGTAGTTAAAGGCAAAGCTAGTGCCCTAGCGCTTTGTGAACTCCTCAAACCCAAGTTTATTATCCCCACAGCCGCTGGTGGTGACGTAAAATTCGAGGGGCTGCTGATGTCGATGTTAACTGCCGAAGGCACAGTTACTGAGTTCCAAGATTTGCTTAAGGATAAATCTTTGGGCACCGAAGCGATCGATCCACAGCCCTGGCAACCTTTTAGCTTGGCTTTAGCCACATAAATTCTGATTTTTCTTGAACTTGTGTTCACGGGGATAAACAGACAAATATTTAAAACCTAAAGGAATAATCCCAATGAGCGCAAGTTTAACCATTGACCTCGCTGAATCTGATTCAGTCGAGCACGTTCGTGCTGAGTATATAATAAAGCATTCAGACGTGATCGAAGCCTCTCTGGACGGCATTTCTATCATCGAAAACGATCGGTTAATATATTCCAATCGTAGTCATGCTGCCATGTTTGGCTACACAGTCGCCGAATTATTTGGTAAGTCTTGGAAATGCTTACATTCTGATGATCAAGTAAAATATTTTGAGGAAACTGTCAAACCAATTTTAGCTGCCGGTGGGCAGTGGAATGGTGAGACAATTAGCATTCGCAAAGATGGCAGTACCTTTAATGAAGAATTATCGCTGTCTCTATTATCAAATGAACAAGTCGTTTGCATCTGTCGAAATGTGACTGCCCAAAAAGCAGCTTTGCGAGAAGACAAACGCAAAGAAGATGCTCTCAAAGCGATCGTCGAAGGAACCGCAGGCAAAACCGGAGCCGAGTTTTACCGAGCATGTACCCAATATCTAGCCGAAATATTTGAGGTGCGTTACACCTTTCTGACTAAATTACTCGATCAGTCTTTTGGCAAATCGCAGATGATTTCACTCTGGACAGGTGGTGAGCTAATCGAACCTTATGAAATGGAATTGGCTGGCACTCCTTGTTTAGCAACTTACCAAAACTATTGGGGCATTTTCCCTTCAGAGCTGCAAACTCATTTCCCCACAGCCACGGCTCTAGCCAGTTTACAAGGAGAAAGCTATATTAGTGTGGTGATTAGAGATTTTACGGGTAAGATCATCGGGAACTTAGGAGTCATTGATACCAAGCCCTTGCCCACAGATACTGGCACCCTACAATTTATTTTGCAGCTCTTTGCTGACCGAGTAGCTGCCGAAATGAAGCGACAAGATGATGAAGATAAAATCTGTGAAAATAATCGAAATCTAGAGCTAATTAACCAAGAACTTCTTTATGCTACTCGCCGTAAAAATGATTTTTTAGCCACTATGAGCCACGAATTGCGCACTCCTCTCAATGCAATTTTAGGCATGTCTGAAGCCTTAGAAGATGAAGTATTTGGCGATTTGAACGAGCGCCAAATTAAGTCTTTGCGCACCATCAGACGCAGTGGGCGGCATTTATTATCGCTCATTAATGATATTTTAGATGTCTCCAAAATCGAAGCTGGTAAACTAGAACTAGAAATCGTAACCACCTCTGTTCAGGATCTGTGTAGCTCTAGCTTGATATTTTTGAAACAGCAAGCCTTTGATAAGCACATTAAACTGGATGTACAGTTGCCACCAGCACTTGGTAATATTGCCGTCGATGAACGCCGAATGCGTCAGGTACTGATTAATTTACTGAGCAATGCAGTCAAATTCACTCCTGCCGATGGACGAATTATCCTCTCTGTCGCCCGCCAAGAAAAAGAAGACAGTGAAGACGGAAGTAGTTGGATTGAGTTTAAAGTCACCGATACCGGCATTGGCATTAGTGCTGTCGATCAACTTAAACTTTTTCAACCATTTGTACAATTAGACAGCAGCCTGAATCGGCAGTATGCAGGTACTGGTCTAGGGCTGACGTTAGCTAAACAAATCGTAGAACTACATGGCGGCCACGTTCAACTTCAGAGTACACCTCAGCAGGGCAGTTGTTTTACCGTGCATTTGCCTCATACCTGCTTACTATCTGACCAAGATACCTGTTCTTTTTCGATCTTTGATAGTCTAACTTCTCATCCCCAAACCTCTAGTCAGCAAATAAACTCATCGTCTCTGATTTTATTGGCTGAAGATCATGAGGCTAATATCAGCACATTTTCTAGCTACTTGACGGCTAAAGGCTATCAGATAATTGTGGCGGAAAATGGTCAAAAGGCAATCGAGCTTACTCACAGCGAACGACCAGATTTAATTTTAATGGATATTCAAATGCCTCATGTAGATGGAATTGAAGCTATCACTAAGATTCGGCAAAATCCAGAGCTAATAGGCATCCCCATTATTGCTCTGACAGCCTTAGCAATGGCTGGCGATCGAGAGCGCTGCTTAGCTGCCGGTGCCAACGATTACCTAACTAAGCCGGTGAAACTTAAGCAGCTTAATCAAAAAATCCGAGAATGGTTGAATTAACTAAAATCCCTCTGATTTGACAACTATCAATACAACAATTTGCAGTCTAAAGGAGACAATCGAAATGAGTAATTACTCTATCTTAGTAGTGGATGACCAGCCAGAGAACTTTGAAGTGATCGAAGCCTTACTCGATAGCATGAATTATACCTTGCACTATGCAAGCAGTGGTCAAGTTGCAATTGATTTTTTAGACAAATTTGATCCAGATTTAATTTTATTAGATGTGATGATGCCTGAAATTGATGGCATTGAGGTCTGCAAACAAATCAAGGCCAATTCCCAGTGGCAGGCGGTGCCAATCATCATGGTTACATCGCTTGGCAGCAAGGAAAACTTGGCCTGCTGTCTGACCGCCGGGGCTGATGATTTCATTAGTAAACCTGTTAATGGTATTGAGCTACGAGCCAGAGTTCATTCTATGCTTCGCATCAAAAAGCAGCACGATCGCATTGAGTCTTTATCGAAGCTTCAACGCAATAGCATTAGCTCATTAAAAAGTAGTTTAAATGAATTAAATTCAGATTTGGCCATCAGCTTCCCCAAAGAATCTGATGCACCATTACATAATATTTTGGACAAGATCCAGCTATTGCAGCAAGATTTTCACAAAATGAGCTTGCCCAAAATCAGAGAAATATTAGAAGCGGCTAATCAGTCAGCAATTGAGCTAGACCAATTTCATCAAAACTTTTTATTCTCTCGACAACTTTCGCCATCGATACCAACATCTGGTAAGCAGGAAACCTGTACTGCAAAAATCTCGATCGAACAGATTTCTATTCGGCAAATTGATCAGTCTCAGTCATCACCAAAATTAATATTTGACATTGAAGATGCTGACTTAGCCGTTGCACCTAAGCATTTGCAATACATTGTTGCTGAACTGCTAGAATATATGTTGCAAATTTCTCAACCCAAAGATTTCATCAACATGCATGGTCATATTATGAATGATGAATTCCATTTTCATATTGATAATCGGGGCGTTAATCTGAGCAGCATTCCCTTAGCAGAGCTTTCAGCATCAATCAGATTCAATCCAGTATCTAACTCAGATCATGAATTAACTACCGGTTTAAGAATCGCCAAAAAGATTGTTGAAATTCATGAAGGACTATTTTTGATTGGGAACTCTGACCTAACTGAAGCAATAATATATATTACTCTGCCTTTAACTAGACTTATTACTCCATCAAAGCCATCATTAGCTTTGGTTACTAATAATGGTGGATCTATCTCCGATGAATTACAGGGGAGTTCCTACAAGTAGCAGCAATTGACATAGATGAGCTTCAGAGATCGTAGTATAATCAAACTGCATTCTTCTAAACAGTTATACCGGCAAAGAAAATGCTTGTAAGTTAAGCCCCAAGACAGTATTGGAGTAGACCGCATGACCAAAACTATGCCCCACCTCTCTGGCTATGATTTAGTCGAAGAACTGCAACATAGTTCTGACAGTGTAGTATATCGAGCGAAGCAAAATAGCGGCGATTTTGCAGGCGAACCTCGTTCGGTAGTCATCAAGCTCTTGCCAGTAGAGTATCCTAGCTATCAAGACCTCATTAACTTTCGCCATCAGTACACTATCGCCAAAGATCTTGATATACCAGGAGTCTTGCGTCTGTACGATCTAGAAGAACATGATCGAGGTTACGCGCTGGTGATGGAAGATTGTGGTGGTGTTGCTTTGAATCAATACCAAGGGTCTTTAGACCTGACAGATATTTTAGACATTGCGATCCAAGTGAGCAATACGCTACAGTCGCTGGGCAAGCAACGGATTATCCATAAAAATATTAACCCTGCTAATCTGCTGATTAATCCCATCACCAAGCAAGTTAAGCTAATCGACTTTTCGATCGCCTCCCTACTGCCCCGTGAAACCCAAATAATTGTTAATCCACATTTACTCGAAGGTAATCTAGCTTATATTTCTCCAGAGCAAACTGGCAGAATGAATCGGGGTCTTGATTATCGCAGCGATTTTTATAGTTTAGGGATTACCATCTACGAACTACTCGCTGGTCAACGTCCATTTGTTACCACTGACCCGATTGAGCTAGTTCACTGTCATCTCTCTCAAATAGCAGTTCCAGCAAATTTGGTGAATCCGGCAATCCCGGCGATGGTTGCCCAAATAGTCGCTAAATTAATGGCCAAAAATGCTGAAGATCGCTACCAAAGCGCCCAGGGAATCCAGCATGACCTGGCCAACTGTCTACATCAATGGCGATCAGTTGGCACTATTCATGATTTTAAGCTAGCTCAACAAGACTTCAGCGATCGATTTATACTACCCGAAAAGCTCTATGGCAGAGCAGTAGAGCTACAGACTCTGTTGGCAGCTTTTGATCGAGTCAGCCAAGGCCAGACCGAAATGATGTTGGTGGCCGGATTCTCAGGAATTGGCAAAACCGCCGTGATCAATGAAGTCCATAAACCTATTACCAGACAAAAAGGTTATTTTATCAAGGGCAAATACGATCAATTTAATCGTCGTCGTCCTTTCTCGGGGTTTTTTCAGGCTTTTCGGGATTTGATCAGACAGGTATTGAGTGAAAGTGAGCAGCAGCGAGCCACTTGGAAAAGTCAAATTCTGGCAGCGGTAGGAGACAATGGTCAGGTTTTGATTAACGAAATTCCGGAGTTAAAACAACTCATCGGCTTGCAGTCACCGATTAAAAATGTTGAGGGGAAAGCATCACAGCAACGATTCAACTTAGCCTTCCAGAAATTTATTGAGGTGTTTACGACTGCGGAACACCCTTTAGTTATATTTTTAGATGACTTGCAATGGGCTGATGCAGCCTCATTAAATTTAATGAAGCTTCTAATGGCCGGTAAAGGATATTTGCTGTTGCTGGGAGCTTATCGAGACAACGAAGTAGCTGTTACTCATCAGTTAATGTTGACGATCGAGCAGCTAAGACAATCGGCTGTGATCGTACAGATAATCACCCTGCCCTCGCTCACTTCAACCAATACTAATCAACTAATTGCTGATACCCTACATTGCTCGATTGAGCGCACCGAGTCTTTGGCAGAGTTAGTTGATCGCAAAACCCAAGGAAATCCTTTTTTTGTCACCCAATTTTTAAAATCATTGCATGACGATGGCCTGATCAGATTTAATCGGCGCGGATATTGGGAGTGTGACTTAGCACAAATTCAAACATTGTCTGTCACTGATGATGTAGTGGAATTAATGGCGGCACAGTTACAGAAGCTGCCGATCACTGCCCAACAAATCTTTAAATTAGCCGCCTGTATTGGTAATCAATTTGATCTAGAAACCTTAGTCATTATCTCCGAACAGCCTAGACTGATCACCACCAATGCTCTTTGGGAAGGATTACAAGCAGGCTTGATTCTACCAACCAGCCAAGTATATAAATTTTTCCAATCAGAT
>JAYSRP010000237.1:0-12526 GCA_043721015.1 Synechococcales cyanobacterium
CACTCACTTTCTAAAATTTGCAGATAATTGCTGTGCCGCTCATTAGCCAAAATTGCTAAGGCCGCAGGATCTTTGCTGGTACTGATTTTGAACATTTTGAGCGCCATGCGCATATTCATCAGCGGTGCTCGCAAGTCATGAGAAATTTTGCTGATAAACTCATCTTTGAGGCGATCTTGGGCGATCAATTCAGTGATTTGCTGATATAAATCAGCTTCATTGGCATATTCATTGCATGGAATCTCAGCGGCTAGTTCCTCATTTACTGCTGAATTCAAAGAAGCTTGTGAGGGCAAAGAAGAAACAGCAGAAAGTGATTTGCCCAGTAATTTAGCGATCAACAGCAACCAATCTCGATCACGGTTTTGGAGGGAGCCCTGATTACTTATAATGCAAATTCTGCCCCAAAGATTTCCCTTGGATGAATGCTCAAATCCACAGAATATCGGCAGAAGTAAACAGTCCCCAGCAATTATGACTGTCCCAATTTTTGTAGTTATTTTGAAATTTGCGGCCGTTGCATTGTGCAGTTTTTGACCTACCGAGTCAGAAAGATCGCCGCTAATATCATGGGGAATACTATCTGCTAAAATGTCGGATAGATGCTGCCAAGAACCAGATCGATAGCATTGAATCGAAACATGACGAGCAGCAGAAGTTTCCCGGATTTGGGCAATGGTAGATTCGCACAAATGCAGTAATTGAGATTGCATTAACTTTAAATGGTTCAGCAAAGGGGATGGTTTGATGGAACTAGCCAGAAATTCTTGTTACCATTAATACATATTAAGTTTGGTAACAGACAAATGAGTGAATATGACTTGGCAGCACTCTCCCTGAAATTAGAGAGCAGCGATCTCAAAGACCGGATGGTCGCCTTGGCTTCGCTGCGTGAGGTGCCAGCAGAAAGCGCTTTCCCCCTGATCAAAAAAGTCTTGAATGATGAGAATCTTCAACTTCGATCGATGGCGGTGTTTGCTTTGGGTGTAAAAGGCACAGCAGAATCTTATCCAATTTTAGTAAGTTTACTGGAAAACGACCCAGATTACGGGATCCGCGCTGATGCGGCTGGGGCGTTGGGGTATTTGGAAGATATCCGTGCCTTCAACAGTTTGGTGCGCGCTTTTTATGAAGACACCGATTGGCTGGTGCGGTTCAGTGCCGCTGTGGCATTAGGGAACCTGAAAGATCCTCGGGCTACTGATGTGTTGATCAAAGCTTTGGATTCATCAGAGGTAGTGGTACAACAGGCCGCGATCGCCGCTCTGGGTGAAATTAAAGCGGTGGGAGTTGTAGATAAAATTCTGCGCTTTACCGATGCCGAAGATTGGCTGGTGCGTCAGCGTCTGGCAGAGGCTTTGGGTTTTATGCCGGGCGAGAAAACTGTTTCGGCGCTCAAGTATATGACCAAAGATGCCAATGCCAATGTGTCTCAGTCTGCGACGCTTTCTTTAGAACGCTTGGGTGTCAGTTAATGTGTAATGTCAGCAAAGATTCTAGCCGTTCACCCTTGATTTGTTTGACCAGCACTCTCTACAACTTGAAATCTTAAACACCACATTACACCAAGTATTGCAGCCATCAATACTAGTGATTACAAAGACATCACTAGGCTTATAATCTTGGCATTCACGATCGCCAGGATGACAAGCAATGCGCGGAATATGGCTTACCAACACCGACAGCACAATACTGCATTCCCCAGAAAACATGGAGCAGGGCTTAAAGCACCTCAAATCCTTGGGTTTTGACACTATCTACCCAGCAGTGTGGCATCGTGGCCATACCTTATATCCCAGTGAAGTTGCTGCTAAACATACCGGCTGCTCTACCTTACCTAATTCTCCTTACGTGGGCCGAGATTGTTTAGCCGAACTGATTTTGATCGCCAAGAATCTAAACCTGCGGGTAGTTGCCTGGTGGGAATATGGCCTGATGCTGCCCCCAGATTGCGGCATGGCTCAGAAATATCCCGGTTCTCTGACCTTCACCAATACCGGCACCACCCAACGCCGCAAAGCCACCAGCGCTCAGTTAGACCCCTGCGTGTGGCTGAATCCCTGTGATCCAGATGTATCAGAACGGATGAATGAATTGTTAGTAGACCTAGTGCAACGCTATGACCTGGACGGCGTGCAGTTCGATGACCATTGGGCTTGGCCGATCGAACTTGGTTTCGACCCAGCCACCCAAGCTTTTTATCGCCAGTCCCAGACTGGTATTTGGCCATTCGGAGAGCGCCAGAGTTGGGCAGAGTGGTCAACAGATCAGGTAACTCTTTGTTTTCGATCAGCAGTCAATCAAATCAAAGCCCTACGCCCCAATCTGCAAATCTCGGTTGCTCCCAATCCTTTACGCTTTTCGATTAATAACTACCGGATGGACTGGGCAAAGTGGTTAGATTTGATAGACGAACTGGTATTACAAATCTATCGCTATGACCTAAAGGGATTTCAAGGAGAATTGGCCAAGCCAGAACTACAGGCGATTAAGCACAAGACTGCGATCGGGATTCTGACTGGCTTAAAAGGCCAAGTGCAGCCGCTCCAGTTAATTCAAGAACAAATAGCCGCCGTAGAAGCCACTCAGTTCCAGGGATATGCCTGTTTTTTCTATGAGACGGCGATCGATCCTAGCCTTGCAGCAGTCTTCAAATAAATAGCAATTACCCCAGCGGTCTAAAGTACATCTGACTTTAGGGATCAGAATGTTCTTCAGCAACAGTATAAGCAATGCTTATGATTTACCAAGAAAGATTAAAATTCAAACTTATACCTTCACTGCTATATTTGTACCTGTATGAATTGCTAACTAATTCCTGAAGGTAGGAAGATATGAGTTATACCCAAACCCAAACCCAAGCTAAATCTGGGTACCAGGCTGGTGTACAAGATTATAGACTGACTTATTACACGCCCGATTACACTCCGAAAGACACAGATTTACTCGCTGCTTTCCGGATGACTCCACAACCTGGTGTTCCTCCTGAAGAAGCTGCTGCGGCAGTAGCGGCTGAGTCTTCCACCGGTACATGGACTACCGTATGGACAGATTTGTTGACCGACCTAGACCGTTATAAAGGTCGTTGCTACCACATCGAACCAGTTGCTGGTGAAGATAACCAGTACTTCTGCTACATCGCTTATCCTTTGGATTTGTTTGAAGAAGGCTCTGTTACCAACATGCTGACCTCTTTGGTTGGTAACGTATTTGGCTTTAAGGCACTGCGTGCTCTTCGCTTAGAAGATTTACGTGTTCCTGTTGCTTACCTAAAAACTTTTCAAGGGCCGCCTCACGGTATTACCGTAGAGCGCGACAAACTGAACAAGTATGGTCGCCCATTGTTAGGCTGTACTATCAAACCTAAACTTGGCCTATCGGCTAAGAATTACGGTCGGGCAGTTTATGAAGTTCTTCGTGGTGGTCTAGATTTCACCAAAGATGACGAAAACATTAACTCTCAGCCGTTTATGCGTTGGAGAGATAGATTCTTGTTCGTGCAAGAAGCGATCGAGAAAGCGCAAGCTGAAACTGGCGAAATTAAAGGTCACTACTTAAACGTAACTGCACCTACTAATGAGCAAATGATGGAACGCGCTGAATTCGCTAAAGAAATCGGCACTCCAATCATCATGCATGACTTCTTGACTGGTGGTTTTACCGCCAATACTTCCTTGGCGAAGTGGTGTCAAGCCAACGGCGTATTACTGCACATTCACCGCGCAATGCACGCAGTAATCGATCGGCAAAAAAATCACGGTATTCACTTCCGCGTTTTGGCGAAGTGCTTACGGATGTCTGGTGGAGATCACCTGCACTCTGGTACCGTTGTAGGTAAGCTCGAAGGCGAAAAAGGCATCACTATGGGTTTTGTAGACCTGATGCGCGAAAACTACATCGAAGAAGATCGCTCACGCGGTATTTTCTTCACTCAAGATTGGGCTTCTATGCCCGGTGTAATGCCAGTTGCTTCTGGTGGTATCCACGTATGGCACATGCCTGCTCTGGTGGAAATCTTCGGTGACGATTCTTGCTTACAGTTTGGTGGTGGTACTGCTGGACACCCTTGGGGTAATGCTCCTGGTGCGGCTGCTAACCGCGTAGCTTTAGAAGCTTGCGTGCAAGCTCGGAACGAAGGTCGTAACTTGATGCGTGAAGGTGGCGACATTCTTCGTGAAGCTGGTAAATGGTCTCCTGAACTAGCTGTTGCTCTCGAACTTTGGAAAGAAATCAAGTTCGAATTTGAAGCAATGGATACTCTGTAAGATCTTATATGTTTTTAGGTTGTGGGCGGTTTTTCAAGAATTCTTGCTAAACTAGACCCAACCTGAAATCTAGAGATCGATGGACATTAAAGCAGTTGCCAAAGATACGACAGTGATGCTGGCGAGTTATCTCACCTACCAAGCTGTTCGCATTGTTCTAGCTCAATTAACCGAGAACAATCCGCCCCTAGCCCAGTGGCTGAATGGGTTTTCTGGTCAGTCTATTTTGCAAGATGGCGAAGCTTACTTGCGATCGCTGACAGCAGCTAATCAAGAATTAGCGCTGCGAATTATGACGGTGCGTGAGCACTTGACTGAAGAAGTTGTGGATGAACTGCCAGAAATGGTGCGCAGACGCATTTCTCAGCAAAATATGGAACATCGTCGTCAGCAGCTCGAAAGATTGACTCAGCTAACGATGTCTAATTATGTGCCCGATGCTGAATCACTAAGTGTGGATTTGACTCCACCTAAAGGTGATTCCCCTTAACCATCTAAACTTCAGACTTTAAGAGCAAAATGCAAACTTATCCTAAAATGCGTCGCTTCGAGACGTTTTCCTTCCTTCCCCCTTTGTCTGATGAGCAAATCTTAAGACAGGTTCAATACATTTTGGACAAGGGTTATATTCCTGGAGTAGAGTTCAGCGAAGATTCTGAGCCTACCCAACACTACTGGACTCTTTGGAAGTTGCCTTTGTTCAACGCCAAGTCCACTTCTGATGTTTTAAATGAAGTTCGCTCTTGCCGTTCTGAATACAGCAACTGCTTTATTCGGGTAGTTGGTTTCGACAACATCAAACAATGTCAAGTGCTCAGTTTTATTGTTCACAAACCAAACCAACGCTAATTTGTGTTGATATCTTTGCTTGCACTGCAAGTGATCGGTTTAATTTGAAATTGTTTAATAAAGTTTACAGGAGGTGCAAATCTCCTGTTTTTTGTTGACTGTTGAAGTATTTGGTGATTTTCGGAGATCGATCGACAGCGATATCTAGATTTAGCCCGTAAAAAAATTAATAAGCTGTTAGAATTTTCAAGTTATAAGAAATTCAGACTAACGAGCAAGCTTTATCAAAGTACCAATCAACAGCAAAATAGTACAGCCTAAACCTCCTGTTAGGAGTTTGATCCAGGTTTGTTGACGCTGCTGGAATTTTTCGATGTTGACCTGTTTCTTCTTGACATCACTCCAGGTAGAAACTAGTTCTTCATAGCGTTGATGAAGTTGGCTAACTTGCTGTTTTCCTTCACCATCAACATTTTCTCGAAGATCTTCAAACTTAAACTGCAAAGTTTGAATAGCTTCCCAATCTTTGCTAACCTGTTTGGCCATCTCAGCAAACTGCGATCGCATTGCATCGGTTTTGTTGATGGTGTCAGCAGTCAGTTGATAAAACTGCTGTTTTTCGTGTTGTACTGATTCGGCTAAATCAGCAAAATTTTGCTGTAACTGATGGGAATTTTCGGAGAGACTTTTTTGTAAAGCAAGCAAGCTGCTGTGTAACTGCTGAGCCTCTTGGGAGTTTTGGGTAACTAGGGTTTGGAGGGCGATCGTGCGCTCTCGATCGGCGCGGATAGTTTCTAACAACTGTTCAAAATCAGCTTGGCCTTGGAGTAAATTTTGCTCCGCAGTATTGCTGCGTTTTTCTACCTGTTTTTGAATTGCCTGTAGCGACTCATATAGACCAAACTGATGAGCTTGGAGCTTTTCATTGGCTTGGCGCAGTGACAGGTCAGCCGCCAGAACTTTTTGCAGCATGGGTTCGAGCTGCTCATAGTGACCAAAATTATCCAAAGACTGGACGATGGTTTGGCGAATGCCATCGAAAGATTGCAGCATTTCCTGCATTTGTCGCACTTGCAGTTTGCTGTATTTGGCTAGTTGTTCGGTGCGCTGTTGCAACTGTTGAGATTGACTGACTCCACGCTCGATCGCTTGAACTTGCGCCTGATTACTTTGCTGAATATCGGTTAGCTCATTTTTAGCTGCGGCGATCGATTGAACCAGATTTCGGCTTTCGATATTAATTACATGACTATTTTCAGGAGTAGCTGGCGCAATGCCCTCCAATAAAGCTCTCAATTCGCGGTCAATATCCCAATGTTCTTCTGAAGGTTTTTTGGTGGCCGCAGCATGATCGACCATCTTGTTTTGTGCAGCGATCTGTTCGAGCTGGAGAAAATCCGAATGGGTGCTTTCGTTGCTCGGTACTGTGGACATATAAAAATTTGTGATTGGAGTGTGTTCATTTCTATTCTTGTCGAGTATTATAGCCATCCTCTCCACAGCACTCAACAGCCTTTATGCCGATTGTATGAGAGAAATTAAGAGTGGATGGAGTGGCCAGCATTGCTCTGAGTATTCTTTGATACCAATCTGATACCAAAGAGAGACCCTGAAAAATCTCAATTATCTACACCGGGATAACTGGCACTGGTGACGCAGAAGCCTATAATATCTGTTAAAGAAAAATAATATAAATAATAGGTAATCGCTTGTGACTGCCACTACTTCATCGCCCACGCGGCGCGTCGTGTTTCCTTTTACTGCCATCGTGGGGCAAGAGGAAATGAAATTAGCTCTGCTACTCAATATTATTGACCCCTTTATTGGTGGGGTGATGATCATGGGCGATCGAGGCACCGGAAAATCTACCACCATTCGCGCTCTGGCTGATTTGCTGCCCGAAATCCCGGTGGTGGCGAACGATCCTTTCAACAGTCATCCCAGCGACCCAGACTTAATGAGCGACGAGCTGCGCCAGTTGTTTTATGAAAACCAGCAGGCGTTCCCAGTTAGCAGTAAAAAAGTGCCAATGGTCGATTTGCCATTAGGTGCCACCGAAGACCGGGTTTGCGGCACCATTGATATTGAAAAAGCCCTATCTGAAGGGGTGAAAGCCTTTGAACCAGGGCTATTGGCCAAGGCCAACCGAGGAATTTTGTATGTAGATGAAGTCAACTTGCTTGATGACCATTTGGTAGATGTACTACTAGACTCGGCAGCCAGCGGCTGGAACACCGTGGAGCGAGAAGGAATTTCGATTCGTCACCCGGCTCGGTTTGTGTTGGTGGGTTCGGGCAACCCCGAAGAAGGGGAGCTACGCCCGCAGTTGTTGGATAGATTTGGGATGCACGCCGAGATTCGCACAGTCAAAGAGCCGGTTTTACGGGTGCAGATTGTAGAGCAACGGTCAGATTTTGATCGGCAGCCCTATGATTTTTTAAACCAATATCAGAATCAGCAAACTGCTTTGCAGGCCAAGATTGTAGAAGCCCAAGAAAGATTGGAGCATGTCTCGATCGACTATGACCTGCGGGTGAAAATCTCGGAGGTCTGTTCGGCCTGTGATGTAGACGGTCTACGAGGAGACATTGTAACCAATCGCACGGCCAAGGCTTTAGCGGCTTTCGAGGGGCGCACAGAAGTAACCGTAGACGACATCCGGCGGATTATTGCTCTTTGTCTGCGTCACCGGTTACGCAAAGATCCTTTGGAATCGATCGACTCCGGAGTAAAGATTGACAAGATTTTTGCCGATGTATTTGGCACAGAGCTAGTAGAGCGCTTACCTGCTGGAGTTGCTTGATAGGAATTTTTTGATCATGGGGAGCCGGAAGACCCTCACCCCCAACCCCTCTCCCAAGGTGGGAGAGGGGAGCCGGAGCACTAAAAAACCTTTTTGATCAATTCAGCAGAATCTAGAATGGAGGGCATTTGTCATGCAACACACTAGTTAACACTTACGATGGGGAGTTTGAGGGGGTGCGTCCCGCCCCTCAACGGGGGTCTGGGGGTGGGAACCCCCAGATCACCATCTGGTTTTAACTAAAAATCTCATGCCAGCAATTAAAAGACCCCAAGAATTTCTCAGGGTCTTTTAAATATCAATGAAAAACCTTAAACCAAGGCAGTTGGTGATTCTTGCTTAGCCAAGAACTTCTCTAACTCAGTCAAAGCATCAGCATCAACTTTAGTCTGCATCGGGCAGAACTTCGGCCCACACATCGAACAGAACTCCGCAGTCTTATAAATATCTGCTGGCAGAGTCTCATCGTGATACTCCTTCGCCCGCTCCGGATCCAAAGACAGCTCAAACTGGCGATTCCAATCGAAGTTGTAGCGCGCCTTAGAAAGCTCATCATCTCGATCGCGTGCCCCTGGGCGATGACGACCAATATCAGCAGCATGAGCAGCAATTTTGTAAGCAATCAAACCATTGCGTACATCCTCAGCATTAGGCAAGCCCAGGTGCTCTTTAGGAGTCACATAGCAAAGCATCGCAGTACCATACCAGCCAGCCATTGCCGCCCCGATCGCCGAAGTAATATGGTCATAGCCAGGAGCAATATCTGTTACCAATGGACCTAACACATAGAAAGGAGCCTCCGAGCATTCTTCCATTTGCTTGCGCACATTGAACTCAATTTGATCCATCGGTACGTGGCCAGGGCCTTCGACCATTACCTGCACATCATGCTCCCAAGCCTTGCGGGTGAGCTTGCCCAATGTCTTCAACTCAGCAAGTTGAGCTTCATCAGAAGCGTCATGGGTACAGCCCGGTCGGAGAGAGTCACCTAAGCTAAAAGACACGTCATATCTTTTAAATATTTCAATGATGTCGTTGTAGCTGGTATAGAGAGGATTTTGCTTGTGGTGATGCAGCATCCACCGCGCCAAAATCCCGCCGCCGCGCGAGACGATACCGGTTAAGCGGTTGCGGACTAGAGGTAAATGCTCGATCAAAATACCAGCGTGGATGGTCTGGTAATCTACGCCTTGCTGAGCATGTTTTTCAATGATGTGCAAAAAGTCGTTGGCTGTGAGGTTTTCTACGTTACCATGGACGCTTTCCAGGGCTTGGTAGATAGGCACAGTACCGATCGGCACTGGGGAATTTTTAATCACCGCCATCCGAATTTCGTCGAGGTTGCCACCACCAGTGGTTAAATCCATCACGGTATCAGCGCCATACTTCACGGCCAGAGCAAGTTTCTCTAGCTCTTCATCAATGCCCGAAGAGTTGGGTGATGCACCGATGTTGGCGTTGACTTTGCAGCTAGAGGCAATCCCGATCGCCATTGGCTCAAGGTTGGTGTGGTTGACGTTGGCCGGAATAATCATCCGTCCTCTTGCCACTTCATCTTTGATCAAATCTACCGGCAGCCTTTCTCGATCGGCCACATACTGCATTTCTTCGGTGATTACGCCTTTGCGGGCGTAGTGCATTTGAGTAACGTTGGCCTGACCAGCACGTTTAGCAACCCAGTTAGAACGCATCTTGAAATTCCTCTCATTAATAAACAGCTTCCCTCCGCTGGCATTACCCAGTCTCAGGTGCAAGGGTATTCTCTCAGCCCGGTTAAAACAGGGCACCCCTAGCCATCAGAGAATTCTAACACCGACTTTAGGTTCATTTCATCCTGTCAACAAATTTAATATTTAGGGATTGCTCTCGTTTGCCAGTGCCAAATCAGGGCTATAATTCGCACATGTCTGGACAATTGATTGGCTGAAAAGGCGAGGCGGAAGATAAATATGTTTGCTTATCCGGTTCTTAGTGATTCAGCAAATGGCTGGGGACTTAGTCTACATGGAGCAGAATTAAACATGACGAAATATCATGATCTTTTTCAGACTTTTCCTACCAAATGTCCTGTTTATGAAAGTGACATGATTTATCAATTTACTCATATTTTATCTAAGCCACGATACTGGGTAGAGGAATTGAATGTTAGAAAAACTTTTTTAGTTAAACGAGTCAAAAGAATTAGTGGTTTAAAAATCACCCCTGAAGATTTAAAGAATGATTATGAGGAATATCGGATAGCTATTAGGAAAAACACGCGGAGTAAAGACAGTCGAACTTTGATTTCAACGATTATTCCTCCATATTCATTCATTGGAAACTCTCTGGCTGTGAATTTCCCTTTTTATCATGATATTAATAGTTACAACTCTACTCGTTTGTCTTACCCGGAAATAGTTTGCCTAGATTCTCTCCTCAATAGTTTTGTTGTGGATAGTGTTTTGCGTTCTAGGGTAAGTAGCAGCCTCAATATATTCCATCTAAATGATTTGCCAATACCTCGGGTGTCTAAGGCCGATCGACCTTTCCAGAAAATTGTAGAACGCGCTGCCAAACTAATTTGCACCACCCCAGAATTCGACGATCTCGCCGCCGAAGTCGGACTAGGCAGCCACATCAACGGCATCACCGATGAAGTCCAACGCGCCCAACTCCGCGCCGAACTCGACGGCATCATCGCTCACCTCTATCATCTCACCGAAACCGAATTTGCCCACATCTTACAAACTTTCCCCATAGTCCCCGAAGCCACCAAAATCATGACACTCAACGCCTACCGAGACGTAGAAAGAGGCTTGATCTAACATGAAAGCCCCCAACCTGCGCCGGATTAAAATCGAAAACTTTAAAGCCATCCAAAACAGCGGTAGCATCAAACTCACCCCGCTCACCGTCTTTATTGGCAACAACGGCTCCGGCAAAAGCAGCATCATCGAAGGCTTATTGACCTACCAAATGATCATCGAGCAAGGCTTAGACGATGCCATTAACTATTGGCGAGGCTTTGACTACATTCGCAACCGGGCAGTTCCCCATACGCTCAGCCCCAAAAGTGTCGATCGACCCTACGAAATTAATCCAGTTACCTTTAAATTTAGCTACAAAGACTATGGCTTGGGTATGAGTATTACCCAATCACCCAGCGGGGAAGTTTTCATATCCGAAGAAACTATAAAATTGATCGGTTTTAGCAGTGATGTCTACGGAAGATTCTTCAAATCGATTGACTTTAACCGTGATGTTAGCGGAACTATCAACTACCATAGCGTTGCTGAGGACAATGCATATCAAGGAGAAGTCTTAGGAAAAGCTAGCGATACTCAGGGAATACTTGCTCTCAACGCTGTGCAAGAAAAACTGCGCCAGCTCAATCATCCAGAAATCCAAAGTCAGATCGCCGACTGGCAATTTATCAACTTCAACCCAGCAATTATGGGCAACCCCATTCCCCCCCGCCTCAGCGCCGATCGAGTAAAACTAGCCCCCAATGCCTCCAACCTCGGCCATTACTTACTAGATCTGTACAAACTCGACATCAACGCCTTCAACGGACTAGTCGAAACCCTCCAATACGTCCTACCCTACGCCAAAGACCTGCAAGTTCAGGCCACCTCTCCCGCCGAACTAGAACGCCGCATCTATCTCAAAATGACCGAAGGCAGCTTTCAAGTCCCCGGCTGGCTACTATCCACCGGCACCCTGCGCGTCGTCGCCATCCTGGCACTGTTACGCCATCCTTTTCCCCCACCCTTAATCATCATCGAAGAACTCGAAAACGGCTTAGATCCCCGCACCATCAATCTGCTGGTCGAAGAAATTCGGCAGGCGATCGAATCTGGCAAAACCCAAGTAATTATCACCACCCACTCACCCTACCTGTTGGACTTACTCCACCTCTCCCAAATCGTGATCGTAGAACGCAGCGAACAAGGCGAACCAATGTTTTCACGGCCAGCCGACAAGCCTGCTTTAGAACAGTGGTCAAAACAGTTCACCCCCGGCCAGCTTTACACCATGGGGCAACTCAACTCGATCTAACTCAGCCAATTTATTTATTTCGACTGTCACTCCATCCATGTCAGAAACTTCCAAACCCTCACCTCCCATCAAAGTCGGCATGATCTTTGAATGTGGCCCCCAAGGAGCCGACAAAAAAGTCTGTGAAATCTTGCTCAAAAAACTAGATCCCACGATCGAAACCAAAAGTGTCACGCTGGACAACAAGCCTAATCTGGTGCAAAAATGCGGTGCCGCTGCCAAACAATTGTTGGAGACTGAGAAATGCGATCGAGTCATCATCCTCTGGGATCTCTACCCAGCTTGGCGCACCGACGGCGAAAAGCCCTGTCGCAAAGCAGATCGTGAATTGATCTTTGAGTCTTTAGATGGTGCGGGAGTTGATCGAGATAAAGTTCACCTAGTCTGCATCACCGAAGAACTAGAAGCTTGGCTGATCGCCGATGGCGGAGCTATTTCCACCACCTTGTCCAAACCCACCCACCAAATCACGGTGGCAGATACAAAGAAACCAGAACAGGTCAAAAATCCCAAAAAAAGACTTTCTCAGATCTATCGTAACTACTCAGGCCGTGGGAAAGGATTTGTTCCAAGAAAGACCTGCCGTAGTGCATCAAGGACATCAATGCCTTGTTTTCTTAGAGTCGAAATG
>JAYSRP010000238.1:0-12497 GCA_043721015.1 Synechococcales cyanobacterium
AATAGTCTTTAAATGCCTCAAACACCCTAGTCTTCACTGTTTCTGGGTCGGTTTTGGCAAACAGCAAATACTTGGAGAAGTACTGATTGGCATCATAGAATTTCATTTCGAGGTTCTGTGCCAAGTCAGGATACTTGTCATGCAAAGACTTCAGCGGTTTAATGTATTTTTCCAGATAAGCTTCATCCTGAAACAAAGGCTGAAAATCCATCACAATCAAATTTTTCACCTGGCCGAAGGACAAAAAATCAATCCCCAGCAGCGGCAAGCGATACTTCGGATCGGGATAGATCACGCTGTTGAAGATCTGGGCGCTGGCTCCGGCATCTATATACGTATAGCGAATCTTGCGAAATTCTGGACATCGATAGCTCCAGCTCTGAATTGTGGCTGGGTTGCGTCCGCGCTCACTTACCTGATTGGCTAAGCCTTCAGGAATTGGGCGGTTCGTCAGAGCAAATTTTTGTTGTAGGGACTGCTCTAAGTGATGGAGAAATGGCTTGTACATAAACGGCGCATAGTATACCTAGCCTTTAAGGTAAAGGATTCTCTTGGCTCCTGTCCTGTTTTTGCCAGAGAAAGAAACATTCCTTTACAAATAGAAAGAGTTAGCCTGTTTATTCCTGGGTTAGAAGTTACATCTCTCGATTATTTTTTAAGCAAAAAAAGAGTGAGAGTAACCGGAAACAAGCCTTCACTAATTTGGACTAGACATTAGAGCGATCGAAGTGTACATTACCTACTAAGTAATAGAGAACAGTCTGAACTGCCCCTGTATACTTATGTATTATACCTTTTTCATTATTTCTCTCATGATTTAATATTCAATTGAACTAGTCATTCTCTGTGATAACTTTAGACATGCTTGAAGTCACACAATTTAGTCTGTGTTGAAAAAGTATTAGACCAATTTTGAGGGCTATAGTGATGACCAACGAACAATTTCGGTATTTCGCGGTAAACAATCAAATTCAACCGAGTGAATTTGTTACTTCAATCTACGAACAGAACTGTTTGAAATCATGTGGCTTTGTTCCTCAGATATTGGTAGGAAATCTTGCTGCCAACCAGTCTCCACTATTAAAGATTGATTCATTGCAGCCAGAGGATGATCCTTTTATCAGCAGTGTAAATCAAAGGAGTAGCTTTCTCCCCACCCCAAATAACTCCTCTGACAATATTTTTTTCGCAAATACAGATGTGGAGTCATGGCAGTTTAATTCGATCGATGTCGATACTCAATTGCGACCAACTATCGATTTAGCGAGCCAAAAAATATCTGCTTTTTTCCAGCGACCCAACTGGACTGAGCAGTTTGCCCTAGCTTTTGGCAGCAGTTTTGACCCAAGGCTAATCCAAACCTATAGCCAGCAGTTACCAAATATCAGGATCGTCAAAGATCTAGGGGGAGCTAATGGTGCTTTCTCGGCAAAGAATAATACGATATACCTATCTCATAGTTTAGTGGAGCAGGGAGATCAGCAAAAAACGGTGGCAGTTGTAATTGAAGAAATTGGCCATGGGATTGATGCTTATCTAAATCAACAAGATTCACCTGGTGATGAAGGAGAGATTTTTGCCCAGTTGGTTGCAGGAAATTTAGACCAGCGCAACTACCCCATTTTGTTGGCTGAGAACGACCATGCAACTCATCTAATAGATGGTCAGTGGCTGGAAATAGAACAATCATCTTTAGCGGGCACTCCAGAAGTACAACTCGCCAGCCAATTAGGAGATGTTTTGTTGGTGCCCGGTAACAGTAATGAAAGCGTCAAGCTGTCTTTTCAATGGACAGAGCGGGATGCGGCTTTCAATAATGAAATTGGGGTTTTTGTTATTGATGATCAAGGGAGGGTCGATGGTATAGATCCCAGTGATCCTAAATATGCCCAAGCAGCTATTGGTAGTGCTACCCGTCAGGTGATCTTTGCTACCGGGCGGCAGGCGGGGGACTGGAATGAGTTGAGTTTTCAGGGGGGAAGTCGTCTGGGATTTTATTTAATCCAGAACAATAGCACAGAAAATTGGTTGGCTATTAATCCCAATAATCGGGTTGATGGTCAACCGATCGCATTCTTTTCGGTTAATGGTAGCAATCCTGATGGTTTTGACCATGTGAACAGTGAGAGCTTGGGTAAAGGCAATTGGCGATTGCGGTGGGAGGATATCACTGGGGGAGGCGATCGAGATTTTAATGATGTGGTTTTTACTGTTAGTCAACCAGGAATTTTAATTCCAGGGAATCAGGGACAACAAGCGCCGATCAAGGTCGATTTGGTTAGTCGAGAGGCTAGCTATCGTAATGAGCTGGGCTATTATTTGGTGGATGATGCGGAGGGACGCATTGGCAAACTATTGCCTGGGGATGTTGGCTATGCTCAGGCGGCATTGGCAGCGGGTCGTTATCAAACGGTCTTTTCTGGTGGACAAGAGGGCAGCAATCAGCATAATTTACCTTCTGGTCAGTATGTGGGCTGGTATTTGGTATCTAATGGCAGTACTACCGATTTATTAAGGAATAATCCTCGGAATTTGCTCAGTAATGATCCGGTGGCTTTCTTTTCTTACAATGCGGCTAATCCAGATGGTTTGAGCCATCTCCATCAACGAACTACTCGGGAGTGGGGCTGGGAAGATGTAGTGGGTGCTGGCGATCGAGATTTTAATGATTTGGTGTTTAGCTTTGAGTTGGGTTTGCCAATCAATCAACCACCAACAGCTTTGACGTTGAGCCAGAATTTGATCGCTGAAAATACTCCTAAAAATTTATTAATTGGCACATTCAGCTCCCAAGATCCAGATGCTGGAGATGGACATACTTATACGCTGATCGCTGGTACAGGCGATACTGACAACAGCTCTTTTGCCATTGTTAATAATGAACTGAGGATTAACAGTTCTCCTGATTTTGAAGCCAAACCAACATATAGCCTGCGGGTAAAAACCACTGATCGAGGTGGATTAAGTACTGAACAAACTTTCTCCATTAATATCACCAATGTCAATGAACCACCCACAGTACTGACATTGAGCCAGAATTTGATCGCTGAGAATAGTACAGCTAATTCTTTGATTGGAACTTTTGGTAGCCAAGATCCCGACGCTGGAGATAGACACAGTTATACCCTGATTGCTGGTACAGGCGATACTGACAATAGCTCTTTTGCCATTGTTAATAATGAACTGAGGATTAACAATTCTCCTGATTTTGAAGCCAAACCAACATATAACCTGTGGGTAAAAACCACTGATCGAGGTGGATTAAGTGCTGAACAAACTTTCTCCATTAATATCACCAATGTCAACGAACCACCCACAGTACTGACATTGAGCCAGAATTCGATCGCTGAGAATAGTGCGGCTAACTCTTTGATTGGAATTTTTGGTAGCCAAGATCCCGATGCTGGAGATGGTCACAGTTATACCCTGATTGCTGGCATAGGCGATACTGACAATAGCTCTTTTAGCATTATCAATAATGAACTAAGGATTAACAGTTCTCCTGATTTTGAAGCCAAACCAACATATAGCCTGCGGGTAAAAACCACTGATCGAGGTGGATTAAGTACTGAGCAAACCTTCTCCATTAACATCACCAATGTTAACGAACCACCCACAGTATTGACATTGAGCCAGAATTCGATCGCTGAGAATAGTGCGGCTAACTCTTTGATTGGAACTTTTGGTAGCCAAGATCCCGACGTTGGAGATGGTCACAGTTATATCCTGATTGCTGGTACGGGAGATACTGATAACAGCTCTTTTAGCATTGTCAACAATGAACTGAGGATTAACAGTTCTCTTGATTTTGAAGCCAAACCAATCTATAGTCTGCGCATCAGAACTACTGATCGAGGCGGATTGGGCTTTGACCAAATATTTTCTGTCAGCATCACTGATCTTGATGAAGTGCTCCCAAGTATTAAGGCCGTTCTCGCCAACGATACTGGAGCAAGTAAAAGCGATCGCCTAACTTTAGATCCCACTATTAGTGGACAAACGACTAGGGCTACTGCTCTGTTGGGGAACCTCAATGGCAATGGCTTTGTAGATATTAGCAGTGCGCTTAATAACAATGACGGCTTCACCATCTCGTTAGATCAGTATAGCTTACTAAACAAAGGCTCGCTGCCAAATGGGGAATATAATCTTGTACTAAAGGCTAAGAGCAGCTCTGGTCAAGAATCTGAAGTTGCAACTGTGAGCTTTACTCTCGATCGCACTCCACCTCCACTAAATTTTGGCCTAACTCCTGAAAGCGATACAGGAATTTTAGGGGATGGAACTACTACCAAACGCAATGTCACTCTTTTGGGTCAAACAGATCCCGGTTTGCAATTAGCTTTATTAGGGAATCAACGAATCACCGCTGCTGATAATACCGGCAAATTCACCTTCGATAACACGCTGATACCTACGGCTGGTAAAGCCCCATTTACTATAGTTGCTACAGATGTGGCAGGTAATCAGTCACAAGTAATCAATTTCTTGACTAGGGAGGGTATCAATGGCGCACCAGTAATTACTAGTAATCCCATAACAGTTTTCAATTCATCTCAGCAAACAATTTACACCTATCAAATAGTAGCTAACGATCCTGATAGTGATACGCTGACTTATAACCTTTTAACCGCTCCTGAAGGAACAGAAGTTGATAAGAATGGTTTAATTCGTTTCACTCCATCCAATATTTTACAGCCTTCTTATGATTTCAATATTGAAGTGAATGATGGCCGTGGTGGAAAGGATGCACAAGCTTTTACATTAAAACTTCCTGATGTCAGTAATCCATTTGGAACTATTCGAGGTACTAAGTGGGAAGATTTGAATGGAAATGGTTCTCGTGACATAGTTAATTTTGATAATTTCTCTTCTAATATATCTTCATTGAAAGTAAACAGTAGTGCTGCAATACTACCATCAGAAATCACTGGCAGAGGAGATGTTATAAGACTTACTGCGTCTCAAAATGATCAAGCTGGAAATGCCTTACTACAAAACCCTTTTGATATTGTTGGAACTAATGGTAAGGCATTGTCTTTTTCAACCAACTTCACTTTTTCTATTACCGATTCCAAAGTTTTTGGAGATGAAGATGGAGCCGGGGCAGATGGTCTGGCCTTTATTATTTCTCCTACTCAAGTGATCGGAAGTAACGGTGGCGGCATTGGATATGGCGGTCTCAATAATAGTGTTGCTATCGAATTAGATACATATAATAATGGAGAGAATGATAATTACAATGGTAATCACATTGGCATTAACATCAATGGAAATCTCACTTCTGTAGCTCAAAATAATGTTCCAAATCGATTTAACGATGGAAGTATTTGGCATGTTTGGATTGATTATGAAGGATCAACACAGACGTTGGAAGCGAGAGTATCACAAGATACTAATCGTCCTACTCAAGCAACAGTTTCTTCAACGGTAAATATTTCTCAAGTTTTAGGACAAGAAAATATTTTTGTTGGCTTCACCTCAGGTACTGGAGCAGGAGTAGGTAATCACGATATTGTATCTTGGGCTTTTCAGACTAATGAGCCTGGATTACCTGGTGTTAGTGTTTATTTAGATAGCAACAATAATGGTTTACTTGATACTGGAGAGCCAGTTCAGATAACCACAGAAGATAACCCCAATACTCTAAGCATCAATGAATCTGGACAGTATGAATTCACGAATTTAAAAGCTGGTGATTATATTGTTAGAGAGATTATTCCGTCAGGGTTTGTACAAACCTTTCCTGGTCGAGAGCAGGAAACAACTACTATTAATTTCGATAATTTAACACCGGGGATTACACCAGGTAACATTTTAGAGAATAAAGGAGTTACTTTTTCCACGGTTACAATCCCCGATACTATTATTGTTGGAGACAATATCACAATCCAACCTCTATCTTCAGACTTCCAAGTTTTCCATTATATAGGTTCTAGTTCACTTCCTAACATTCTAGTAGCAACTGGATCTAATACTAGAGATTCTTTGATTTCTTTCAGCAAACCTGTTTCTTCAGTTAGTTTGACTTCTGATAATACTGTTGAAGGTAGAGATATTATTCGCTTAATTGCTTTATCTCCAACAGAAAAGCCTAATGAATTTAAAGTTTTAGCCTTCGATGAAGCTTTTGATGATGCAACATCAGCACCAGACAATTTATTATCAGTTGATTTAGGTACAACCTCTTTTTCCTATGCTGTTTTCCAAGTCACGACAGAGCTGGAAGGATTTGACGATTTGATCTTCAAAACGGCTCCTTTATCATCATCTTCAGCTAAAGTCACAGTTTTAGGTACAAATGATCCTTGGCTATCAGGTCTACCAGAAGGTTCAGTAGCCAGTAACGGTGACACAGCTCCTGAACAATCACCTACTTCTGTTTCGGAGTTACCTATTATTGCGGGTTCAACTCTTACTTTTAATGTAACAGGTAGTGTTAATAATGATCCTTTCCCATCAGGATTAACTCCTGATGGTGGTGTATTTATATCTCATAGTAATTTAGCTGAAAATGGGATCTCTAACATAACTGCCCCCATTAATAGCCTTGTTGGAGTATTTTTAGGAGATGAAAATCCAAGTTTAACTCCAGCACCAAATGAGATTAATTTTCAAAATGATTACACGACTTTTACACCTGAATTAAAACAAGTATTTTTTATTGGAGATGGCAGAAACAATGACGGCAAAATTCAGACAATTGTTGTCCCACAAAAAGCTGCAAGATTATTTTTAGGCACGATGGATGGATTCGGGTGGGCTAACAACTTTGGTTCATTTGACGTATCTATAACATCAAGCCCTCTTAACAGAGGAGGATATTACAATGTTAATTTAGAAGCTGGAAAGGTCGTCGAAAACCTCGACTTTGGTAATACCCAAATCATTGATCCAACTAATAGTAACTCCATCCCAGTGATTACTTCTAGTTCGCCAAACAACATCATCATTGATAATAAATACACCTATCAGGTAGTTGCTATTGACCTGGATCGTGATATTCTCAAGTATCGAATCAATAATTCGCCTGCTGGATTAACTATTGATGATAACGGTTTGATTACTTGGACACCAACTTCTCTCGGTACATTCACTGCCGAAATTCAAGTTGATGACAGCAAAGGTGGCATAGCAACCCAAAAAATTGATCTGGTAGTTCTCAGTACACTAGTTGATAAAGAAGCACCTCAGATCAAAATTGGGTCGAATGGTTCTGTCTTTAAACAAGGAGAAACCCTTACTTTACAAGTCCAAGGGTTGGACAATTTTGGGTTAGCCGATACCAACCTTTCTTTCAATGGGAATCCCTTGGCTCTTCGTCCTAACATTATTACCAATGGCTACATTAACAATGCTTCTGTAACACTCAACACTGTTGGTATTTTTGAGGTTTTGGCAACGGCTAGGGATACGTCTGGGAACGTGGGAACCAAGACTCTCCAAATTAGAGTCATTGACCCCAATGATACAGAGGCTCCTGATGTTCAGTTTGATCTTAGCCAATTTGACTCACTCAAACCGATTACTGATGTTACTAACATTGTCGGTACGATAAAAGGAGAAGGGCTAGAATTTTACCGGGTTGATATCGCACCAGTCAGCCTGATTGACCTCAGTAATCCTGGAGGAAGCGACTCCGATTATATTACTATTGCACAAAGCAATAGCACTGTTGATAACGGTATTTTGGCCAAGATCGATCCTAGACTATATCGTAATGATAGCTACTATGTCAGAATTGTTGCTCAAGATTACAGTGGTAATATCAATGTTCAGGGAGCAATTTTGGGTATATCGAGTCAGAATAAACCCGGTGAATTCCGCCTTGAATACACAGACTTAACCGTTCCATTGACTGGCATCCCGATCGAAGTCAGACGGGTTTACAATAGCCTTAATTCCCAATTATCAGGCGATTTTGGATATGGTTGGAATTTAGCCCTACAAAACGCCCAAATTCAAGAAGCATCACCTGACGGGCGAGATCTCAGTGGTGATAACTTCTTTGGAGGAACTGCTTTTACAGTAGGAACTCGTGTGAACTTGACCACACCAGATGGTCGCAGAGTAGGCTTTACTTTTAACCCTACCCTTACTGGTGGTTCATTCTTTGGTCCAATTTACAAACCAGCTTTCACACCAGATGCAGGAGTATATGACACTTTAGAAGTAGTTGATACTAGCCTCTCTGTCAAAAAAGATGGCTCAGTTGGACTATTTCTAGTTGGCTTAGGCTTTAACCCCTCTGAATACAGTCTTAAGACCAGAGATGGCATTACCTACCGTTACGATCAGTTCAAGGGATTGATCGATGTCACCGATGGCAATAATAACAAGCTTACATATACCGACACCGGGATTTCTAGTTCTACCGGTCAGTCGATTACCTTCAAACGCGATGCCCAAAATCGCATTACCGAAATCGTTGACCCCACCGGCAAAGTTGTTAAATACAGCTACGATGCCAAGGGTGATCTGGCCGGGGTGATCGATCGAACTGATTCCACTACCCAGTTCAAATATAAAAACACTCGCTCTCATTACGTCACAGAAGTAGTTGATCCGCTGGGGCGCAGTGCGCGGCGAACTGAGTATGATGCTCAAGGACGCATTGCTCGGATCATTGATGCCGATGGTCTGGCTTTGGATCTCAATTACACTGATGGAGCATCTTCTCAAACAGTGAAAGATCCCTTGGGCAATACTATTACTCGGATCTTTGATGCCAAAGGTAATGTGGTGCAAGAGGTGGATGCTTTAGGTGGCATTATTAAGCGGACTTATGATGCCAATAACAATGTGGCGAGTGTAGTTAATCCAGAAGGTCGAAGCACTTCTTATAGCTATGATAGCAAGGGTAATAAGCTTAGTGAAACCGATGGAGAGGGCAATACCAAGCGCTACACTTATAACCAAAGTAGTAAGGTTTTGACAGAAACTGATGCGATCGGCAATGTTACAACTTATGTCTATGATGCAAGTAACAATTTGACTAGCCGCAAAGATGCACTAGGCAACACAATCACCTATACTTACGGGCAATTTGGTCTGCTCACCGAAGTTGTTGATGCCAACAAGCAGAAGAGCACCTTCAGCTACGATCAAAGAGGTAATCTTTTAGAATTAACTGATCCCACCGGCGCAAAGACCAAATTTGCTTACGATAGCAATGGTCGAGTACTCAGCACCACCGATGCTTTGGGGGCAGTTACTATCAATACCTACGATGCTCAAGGAAGATTAATTGGCAAAGAAGATGCCGCAGGCACCACGAAGATTGAGTTCAACGCCGCTGGGGAAAAAGTCGCCGATATTGATGCTTTAGGTCATCGGACTGAATACCGTTATAATAAGCGTGGCTTGCTGTTAGAGACCATTCTAGCCGATGAAACTCCTGCCGATCTCGGTGATAACCCTAGAACCAAGAGTGAATATGATGCTCTCGATCGAGTAGTTGCCACTGTTGATGAGTTGGGGCGGAAGACTCAGTATATTTATGACAAATTGGGGCGGCAGATAGAAGTTATTTATCCCGATGTTACGCCCAATGATTTAACTGATAATCCTCGCACCAAGCAAGAATACGATAAAGCTGGCTTGGTCATTGCTGAAATTGATGAATTGGGCAATCGCACTGAGTTGAAATATGACCAAGCAAACCGCCTAGTTTCTCGCACTAATGCGCTGAAAGAGGTCATAACTTACACTTATGATGCTAGCAGCAGACAAATTTCGGTTGTAGATCCTTTGGGGCGCAAGACTAGTTATGATTACGATGGCTTGAGTCGGGTGATTTCGACTACCTATGCGAACAATGCCATTGCGAAGACGGCTTATGATCCTTTGGGTCGGATTGTTGCTCAAACTGATTTGGCGGGTAACACTACTAAGTCTGAATACGATGCTCTAGGGCGGCTTACTGCGGTGGTGGATGCTTTGAATCAACGCACTGAGTACAAGTACGATGCCGTTGGTAATTTAATTGAACAAAAAGATGCCAATAATCATGTCAATAAGTTTGAATATGATAGTTTAGGCCGTCGGAAGGCAGCAATTTTGCCTGGTGGGCAACGGAATGAGACAGTTTACAATGCGATCGGCAATATTATTCGCACTACTGATTTTAATGGAGCGACTACTACCTTTGAATATGATGCTCGTAACCGATTAATCAAAAACACATTTTCTGATGGTACGCCTACAGAATCTTTCACCTATACCCTCAACGGCAAACTTGCGACTGTCACTGATAATCGAGGTGTGACCAGTTATGTTTATGACGAACGCGATCGGCTATTATCGCGCACTGAACCCGATACTCGTCGAATCCAATACACCTACGATGCCGCCGGAAATATCCGTTCTCTCATCGTTCCTTCCGGGACGACCAGCTATACATACGATGCTCTCAACCGCATCGATACCGTCATTGCCCCCGACCTTGGTAAAACTGATTATACCTACGATAAAGTTGGCAACCTAATTAAAACCGATTTCGCCAATGGAGTCACTACAACTAAACAATACGATCTCCTCAACCGTCTTACCAATCTAGAAAACCGCAACCAAACGGGGATTATTTCCAGCTATACTTACACTCTTGATGAAATAGGAAATCGGATTAAAGTAGTCGAACATGATGGGCGAATTGTTGAATACACCTACGATCCACTCAATCGACTCACCCAGGAAAAAATTACTGATCCAGTTGTTGGTAACAAAGTTATTGATTACAAACTCGATCCTGTGAGCAACCGTTTAGAGCGAACCGACTCGGTTTTAGGTAAAACCACATACAGCTATGATGTAAATGATCGACTACTTGAAGAAGTCCTTGGCGGTAAAGTTACCCAATATCAATACGATGCCAAAGGCAACCTCACTGCTAAGGTAGAAAACGGTCAAGTTAAAGCTGCCTATAAATGGAATGCCAAAGGTGAATTAGCAGCCGTCGAAGTTACCGAAAATGGCGTAACTGAAAGTATCGAATTTGAATATGACCATCAAGGAATTCGAGTAGCGATTAAGCAAAATGGCGAAGAAACCCGCTTCTTAATCGATAATAACCAGCAACAATATGCCCAAGTAATTGAGGAGTATCAAGCCAATGGCGTAACGAAAGCGGCTTATGTACATGGTTGGGATTTAATTTCTCAAACCAATTCTAGTGGAACTAACTACTATCAAGTGGATGGTTTAGGCAGCACCCGTCAATTAACCAATAGTACTGGAACAATTCGGGTTGAGTACGATTACGATGCCTACGGTAATTTAACCAATAAGGTGGGAGATGCTAGTAATAATTATCTCTTCGCTGGCGAACAGTTTAATGCGTCTGTAGATGGGTATTATTTACGAGCAAGGTATTACAATCCAGCAACGGGGAGGTTTGCTTCTACCGATTCGTTTGAGGGGTATAACGAGGAGCCGATTACTTTGCCGGATTATTTGTATGCTGGGGCTAATCCAATTATTTACACAGATCCCAGTGGCGATATCATTTCTGTTGAAACACAATTACTGTTGGCTGTAACTTATGCCTTTTTAAGACAGAGAGCAGTACAATTTTTATATTTCACTGCAATTCCTGCAGCAAAAGAAGGTAAAAAACTTTATGACGGATATAAAAAATTCGATCAAATTTTTGACTATATTGCGGAAATTATCAGGTACTTATTATAGCAGTTCCTCGTCGAATGTGGTGTGAACGATCCTTGTCTAGACAGGCTTTTGAATGCCCAGATTCGTTTCATCCGAGTGGGAACCGCTGTACAGCGGTTCCCACTCGGATCCCAATACGGTACGGTTAAGGAAAAAATGCAAGATTCTTCAACGAGAGAATGCGATGTTCAGACTACAAACTAGGGTCTTTTAGGGCTTAACCGTACCGTATTGACTCGGATCCTACATTCCGCTCTTCCATGGGGCTAGAAAATAATTATGAATCTGGCTCCAGAAACAGATCGTAGCTTTGGCAAGTAGGACTGAAGAATTTCAATATCTCAATTACCCGATCGTACTTCATGCCGATCCAGAAGGCGGTTTTGTCGCAGAAATTAAAGATTTACCTGGCTGTCTAGCTCAAGGAGAAACGATCGAAGAAACAATAAAAAATATCAACGAAGCGCGAGAGTTATGGTTAGAAACAGTCTTTAAATTAGGCAATTTTACTCTGTTACCTAGTGATTAGATGATTGATCGGTTGGGGGTATACCTAAATAGACCGCTGATTCAATGCTCCCTCAAACACACCAGAGTTCGACAAATCAGAAATCCTCATAACAGGCATACGAGCACAAGCACGAACCGATTTTACCCCCAGAGCAATTGAGGCAATTTGGAAAGCAGGGGATTGACAAGACAGGATTTAGATAAGAGCGATCTTTATTTCATTCCTCGATCGTAACTACTCAGGCCGTGGGAAAGGATTTGTTCCAAGAAAGACCTGCCGTAGTGCATCAAGGACATCAATGCCTTGTTTTCTTAGAGTCGAA
>JAYSRP010000239.1:0-12493 GCA_043721015.1 Synechococcales cyanobacterium
GAACTAAGGAAAATAATACATCGCCATCTTGATTTTTCAAGCCGTGGCAAGTTTTCTAGTGTTTTTCTGTTTACCAGGAGTTATTGAGATGTTACTTTAATTCCAGGTGTACAGATCCCAAGTTAACCAAAACCAATGCCTCAATTTCGCTCCCTTTAAAAAAATTAATCATATCGAGCGCTCTTTCCAGAAAGCTTTTAGCAGTATCCAAGTCGCCCAAAGAACGATAGTCTTCACCTAATGCAGTTAAGCAATGAATTATGCCAGATTCATCATTTAATTTCTCATCTATTTCTAGTGCCTGCAAATGTTTTTCAATTGCTTTTTGTGTTTTACCAAAAGCATAATAGATGCTTCCTGTTGACAGTAATGCACTCGCAATACCAGAGTGGTCTTCCAATCTGGTGTACATATCTAATGCTTGTAGAGCAAAGTCTAAAGATGTTTGATATTGTGAAGTTTTTTGATATATATTTGTCATGCTGGATGTCAACACGGCATCTAATTCTGGGCTGATTTTGCCAATTAATGTACTATTCAAGGCAATTGATTGTTGATAATATCCCCACATTTGTATCTGAAGTTGGAATTCTACACCAGAGTTTTTGTCTATACAACATCCCCAGATAGCTAGAGCTGCAAACCAGTCTTCTGTCTGAGAATAGTGATAGAATGCCTCTAGCCGTCCTTTTACTAGGACTAGTTTAGAATCAACGTAGTCTGATTCATATTTTGTGATCCAGTTTAGGGCTGCTATTAGGTGAGACCTATGCCATCTAGTAAATTGCCTATTTTGTGTAATTTGTACATAACAGTCCTCACCCAACGGTGAATATCCAATTAAAAATGGTTTTTCCAGATCTATCATGACTCTCTCAACTATCAATATCCACACACCAATATATCGGATATTATTGATTTTGACATTTGTTTTGAGAAATTTGGAATGAAGAGATGCCTTGTCTAGTACTCTTTACTGCGGATCGCCACTAATGATAATGTTGAGGCTTACCAAAAATCCAAAGAATCCCTGGAATAAGTTCGATTACTTCAACTTTTTATATTGATCGAAAGCATTCTTAGTACCAATAAGTTACAATACTGATCAATATTTTGGTTTGACAACCAACTCAAAAAATATTTAACAATACCAGTCAATGCTACTAAGATACAAAGAAATCTTAAATGATCCATCAGTCTGTGCTGAATTGACCCGAGCATGGCAAGATTCCGAGCCAGGAATTAGCTGCGGTCACGAAGAGGGCGGATTTATAATACAAGACTCGACAGGGATTTTTAGTGTTATCCGTTGGATAACAGGCAGTGTCAACAGTATCTTCGTGCCGTCTCATACAGGGTGTAAGATTGGAGAAGAACCTATTGTTGCTTCATTTCATACTCATCCCAACACTGGAGGCAACTATCTTCAGGAACCTAGTGAGACAGACAAACGTGCCGTTAGAGATGACCCCAACTTGAAAGGTGAATCTTATGTGGGCGAATTTGTGATTTCACAGTCTAAAACTTATATAATTGATCCCGCTGGGCAGGTCAACGAAATTGGGGATACAGCCACACTTCTTGGGTTAAAAATTGGAGATTAATTATGACAGCAATCCTTAATACTGAAGTACTTCGAGACGATACTGCCGTGACAATTGCTCGTGTAGTTGCACTTGCGAATCAGCGCGCTCATGAATTAGACGTTGATGTGCTCAAAAGCATTATCAGCCTCACTCAGATCCAGCAAAATGACATTTGGATATGGAGAGTAAACTATGGAGCCAAAGATTATATCGGGCGACGGGGTGGAGATTTAATTGTTGATGTTAACCCAGAAGATATTAGTATTTACAGAGTACTTTGGGGACAATAGTTTGTCAGCACGATCCAAATGGATGCGTGTGACTCAAGACAATTCGTTTAAGGACATAATGCAACTCAACATCAGTCTCACCCCACAGCTAGAAGCCATGGTTCGCCAAAAAGTAGCCAGTGGGTTGTACAACAGCGCCAGCGAAGTGGTGCGCGAAGCCCTACGACTCATGGAAGCTCAAGACCGCTTGCAAGCGATTAAATTAGAGCAACTGCGACAAGATATCCAAGATGGAATCAACAGTGGTGAGCCAACCTCTTGGAGTGCGGAAGAGATCAAACAGGAAGGTCGTCAGCGACGAGCATGAAGTCGAACCTCTACCCTGTGCAGTCGTCTGTAGACACCTGCACAGGTTAGAGGTTTTGACTAATACTCAGACATCGAAGGACAACTACAGACTAGGTTTCGATCGCCATAAGCCTGATCAATGCGGTTCACGGTCGGCCAGAACTTGAAGTTCTTCAGGTTAGCCATCGGGAAGATTGCTATCTCTCGATCGTAAGGACGATCCCAATTGGCCTCTACTAAATCAGCGAGGGTGTGAGGGGCATTTTTCAGCAAGTTGTTATCTGGAGCCACCTCGCCACTTTCGATCGCTTTAATTTCTTGGCGAATGGCAATCAAAGCATCACAGAACCGATCGAGTTCCGCCAAAGATTCGCTCTCAGTGGGTTCTACCATCACCGTCCCAGCGACTGGCCAAGAGACGGTAGGTGGATGGAACCCATAGTCAATCAACCGTTTAGCGATATCATCTACGTCAATATCGGCGGTTTTTTTGAACTCCCGTAAGTCCAAAATACACTCGTGAGCCACCAAGCCCCGATTGCCGGTGTAGAGAACTTGATAGTGGCCTTCTAAGCGTTTAGCAATGTAGTTAGCATTCAAAATTGCTACTTGGGTCGCTAACTTTAGACCATGACCACCCATCATTTCGATGTACATCCAAGAAATGGGTAAAATGCTGCTGCTGCCCCAAGGAGCGGCAGAGACAGCGCCGATCGCCTGATCGCCACCGACTTTGATCAGCGGATGCCCAGGTAAATAGGGCACCAAATGAGCCGCTACCCCGATCGGACCAACCCCCGGGCCACCGCCGCCGTGGGGAATACAGAAAGTCTTGTGTAAATTCAGGTGACAAACATCGGCACCAAAGTCACCGGGGCGACACAAACCCACTTGGGCGTTCATGTTTGCACCATCCATATAAACTTGGCCACCGTGGTCATGAATGGTTTGGCAAATTTCGCGGATCGAGGCTTCAAATACGCCGTGGGTGGAAGGATATGTCACCATCAAGGCCGCTAGGTTGGCTTGATGCTCGATCGATTTAGCTTTTAAATCAGCTACGTCAATATTGCCCTGGTCATCACATTTCACTGGCACCACCTGCATTCCGGCCATTACCGCACTGGCTGGATTGGTGCCATGAGCAGACTGGGGAATCAAGCAGATATTCCGATGACTGTCGTTGCGCTGCTGATGATACTCTCGAATCACCAATAACCCTGCATACTCCCCCTGGGAGCCAGCATTGGGCTGTAAAGAGATCCCGGCAAAACCGGTAATTTCTGATAACCATTGCTCTAATTCCTCGCAAAGAACAGCATAGCCTTGGGTTTGGTTGACCGGAGCGAAAGGATGGATTTGACCAAATTCAGGCCAGGTGACTGGCACCATCTCGGCAGTAGCATTCAGCTTCATGGTACAAGAACCCAGCGGAATCATGGCCTGTGCCAAGGATAAATCTTTGGATTGTAGACGGTTGATATATCGCAGCAGCTCAGTTTCGGAGTGATAACTATTAAATACGGGGTGAGTTAAGTAGTCATTGGCTCTCACTAAATCGTTGTGAGGATTAGGATTCAGTGTCAGAGATTCAGCAATTTCGCTAAAAGTAAAATCTACTTTATCTGCCAATAATGCCCAGAGATCAATCACATCCTGCTTCGCACTGGTTTCATCTAGAGATATACCGATGGTTTTGGCATCGATATATCTTAAATTAATCTCTCTAGCCACAGCCTGATCAATCACCTGCTCAGCGTTAGGCACAGAGATGGTCACAGTATCAAAAAAATGCTGCTGAGATATTGGCAATCCTAGTTTTTTACAGCCCGCGACCAAGATCTGAGTCAGGCTGTGAACTCGGGTAGCGATCGCCTTCAAACCAGTTGGTCCATGATAAACCCCGTACATGCCAGCCATAATGGCCAGTAACACCTGCGCTGTACAAATATTACTAGTAGCTTTGTCGCGGCGAATGTGCTGTTCACGGGTTTGCAGCGACAGCCGCATGGCCATGTTGCCGCGCTTGTCTTTCGAGACTCCGACCAATCTGCCGGGCAACTGTCGCTTATAGTCTTCTTTAGTAGCAAAGTAAGCCGCATGAGGACCGCCATAGCCTAACGGCACACCAAAGCGCTGGCTGCTGCCCACCACAATATCGGCACCCAAAGATCCGGGTGAAGCTAACAGAGTCAAGCTCAATAGATCTGCTGCCATAGTGACAATCACTCCAGCCTCGTGAGCTGCTTTGATGGTTGATCGATAATCGTATACCGAGCCATCCCCTGCCGGATATTGCAGCAAAATGCCAAAATAGCCCTGGCTGAAATCAATATTTTGCCAGTCGCCCACCACAATTTCGATGCCCAAAGGCTGGGCGCGGGTCTGCAATACCTCAATGGTTTGGGGGAAACAGTCCGCCGATACCCAATAGCGCTGCAAGCTTTTCTTGGTCTGTACTCCATAGCTCATGGTCATGGCTTCGGCGGCGGCGGTGCCTTCATCTAGCAGTGAAGCGTTGGCGATCGACATCCCAGTTAAATCCATCACCATGGTCTGGAAGTTGAGCAAAGCTTCTAAGCGACCTTGAGAAATCTCTGGTTGGTAGGGGGTGTATTGGGTGTACCAGCCAGGATTTTCCAGAATATTTCGCTGAATCACTGCTGGGGTAATGCAGTTATAGTAGCCCAGTCCAATAAAAGAACGAAAGACTTGGTTCTGGCTGGCGATCAATTTTAATCTGGCTAGTGCCTGTTGTTCGGTGGTGCCAACCGGAATTGCCAGGGGCTGCTGGAGTTGAATATCGGTAGGCACCGCACAGGCAGTCAACTCATCTAAACTGGTAAATCCCAACACTGCCAACATTTTCCGTACATCTACAGCCTGAGGGCCAATATGTCTGGCAATAAATTCGGGAGTGGTCTGCCAAGGCTGGAGCGAGTCAGTGGGGCTAGATTGCTGTGCTGGAATAGAGCGCAGAGGAGATTGAGTCATAGGTTAAAATTAAAGATATTCTTCATAAATAATAAGGGTAAACCAGTTGCAAATGGTGACATCTTTAGTACTTTTTTTGTAGATCATCAAAATTTGCGCCACTTAATAGAGTAAGGTTGTAAAATCGGGTGCCCTTATTTCATGGGTTGAAGTCATGTTTAATCAAAGCGCCTTACTCGATTTACCACCGCTGATGGCAGCTATTGACCAAATGCCATTGCAACTTCAGAGCGGAGTGAATTTGCTGACGGCCATCAGACAAATGGATTTGTCACCCCATGGGAAATATGCATTAGTAATGGCCGACGGTATTTTTCAAGGTATTTTTACTGATCGAGATGTGGTGCGAGCGATCGCCATTGGTCAAGATTTGCAGGCAACCATTTTGGCTGATGTGTTGCCCATCCAACCGATCACTCTGACCATGGATGAAGACGAAACCATCCTCAGCGCCTTAGCAATTTTGTATCGACATCAGTTAGTCTATCTGCCAGTGTTAAACCAAGCTGGTGAAGTCTTGGGGGTGGTGACTCAAACTACTTTACTACAAACATTAAATCGGATCGAAGAGCGCACTGCGGCCATTGCTTTATCTAATGCGCAGCTAGAACAAGAAATTGCCGAACGCCGCAAAGTTGAAGCCTCATTGCAAGAAGCCACCGATCGCTATCGATCGATCATGGCTGCATTAGATACGGGTATTGTTTTTCAGAATGCTACTGGAGATATTTTGGCCTGCAATCCGATTGCTGCTAGCATTTTAGATATGACCGTAGAAGAAATTTTAGATACTTCTTCTTATAGTCCGCGCTGGCAAGCCATTCACGAAAATGGCAAGCCTTTTCCGGGTACAGAACATCCTTCCATGCTGTCTTTCCGCCATAATTTATCTTATCGAGATGTGGTGATGGGGCTGTTGCAACCAGATGAATCGGTGGTTTGGATTTCGATTAATTCTCGTCCGCTCTGTCGAGATGGTGAAGTAAAGCCATATGCTGTAGTAGCCTCATTTACCGATATCACTGAGAAAAAACAGCGTGAGCAACAGATGCTGCGCACCCAGCGGTTAGAGATTTTGGGCACCCTGGCCAGTGGGATTGCCCACGATATGAATAATATTTTTACGCCGATTTTGGCGGCATCTCAGTTGTTGCCATTGGCTATTCCTAACTTGGATCGACGGAGTCGCCGGTTAGTTGAAATGCTAGAAGAAAGCGCTCACCGAGGCAGTGATTTAGTGCAACAAATCCTATCTTTTGCCCAAGGCACTACTGGTCAACATCGATCGGTCGAAATTATTCCACTGCTTACCGCCGTATTAAACATTGCCCGCCAAACTTTTCCGGGTTCGATCGAAGTGATCGAAGATTTTATCGATCAGCCCCTACGGTTGGTAATGGCTGACCATACCCAAATCCACCAGGTATTAATGAATTTATTGGTTAATGCTCGGGATGCAATGCCCAAAGGTGGTACACTCCGCATTTCAGCCCAAAATTTAGATCTGGATGCCAATGCTACTCAAGTTCACCCCGATGCCCGTAATGGCTCCTATGTCTCGGTAACTATTAGTGACAGTGGTACTGGTATTTCGCCAGAAAATCTGAAAAAAATCTTTGATCCGTTTTTTACTACCAAGGGAGTCGATCGGGGGACAGGCTTAGGGCTATCTACGGCTGTTGGGATTCTGAAAAATCATGGGGGCTTTTTATTGGTCAACAGTGAAGTTGACAAAGGTACTGAGTTTCAGGTGTGTCTCCCCTGTGAGATTGAGATGGAACCTGAGCATTAGGAGTATAGCCTAGCTGAGGTGATCGCCGAAGGCACAAGCGAAGTTATCGGCGTGATAATGCCCTGGATCTAGAAGATCGACTGGGCACAGAATCAATGAACTCAAGCAGCTACAGAACAGTTAAGTAGCAGTGATTTGAGTTTCGTTGATTCTGTGCCTTATATTTCATCAGTATTCGCTTCTTCAGACTCCAAATCATCTAGAGATTGTTCGGAAGATTCCACGTAATTTTCTTTAGGATTGGGCTGAAATATTTCGAGCAGTCCTGCCTGCTTCAGTAAGTTTCGTAGTAATCCTATTTTGAGATCTTGGTTTCGATGGATCGGGACAGAAATGCGAATATTGACTGCTACTTTGCCATAAATATGATGACTGCCTTGAATTCTCAGTAAACTCCAACCATTAGTTTCTAACAGTTTGGCCAGTTCTTTGCCCGACATGGATTTCATATCGCAATTTCCAAGATTTTAGACGATTTTCCGATCGCTTCCAAAGTTGCTAAATCGACAGAAAGACAACCCTCGATCGCTTCATAGAGATTAGCGAGTAGTTCTTCCCAGGTATCTCCTTCGGTTGCACATCCCGGAATTGCTGGTACCTCAGCCCAGTAACCACCTTCTTCTGCTTCATGAACAATCACTTGGAGCTTCATAATAAATCCTAGTCAAAGAACTAATCAAATTTTAGCTTAACTGAGGATCAAGGCGTTAACAGGAAATTTTTTACTGGATGACGTTATATTTAAGCCTTTTGCCTTTGCCTTTAGTGCTGTTGATCGTCAGGTGTTGATTATGTATAATGGCAAACAAAGTCATTTTTAGCTGCAAAAGAATAATGACTCGTAGTTTCAACACCGCTGGGCCTTGTCAAAGCGATAAAACTGACTGCCAAGTTGGGTTTTGTATTACAGAAGTAGTTGCTATGAGAGAGCGACATTGACTCATCCGTCATTTCGGGTTTTATTCAGCTTATGCGCTGTTCTTAAAATCTGTCCGGCCAAAATCGCCGCTCCAAAGCCATTATCAATATTTACCACTCCTACCCCAGCCGCACAGGAGTTAACCATGGTTAGTAGTGGTGCCAATCCCTGGAAATGTGCCCCATAGCCTACACTAGTCGGCACCGCAATTACCGGACAGTCTGCCAATCCGGCAACTACGCTAGGCAACGCCCCTTCCATCCCAGCAACTACAATTAACACATTAGCCCGATCGATCACCACTCGATTATTGAGCAATCTTTGAATCCCAGCCACCCCTACATCCCAGAGTTTTTCTACTTTAAAACCACAGAGCTGCGCCGTACAAGCGGCTTCTTCGGCCACTGGTAAATCCGCAGTTCCGGCGGTGAGGATTGCGATCGTCCCTGGGGCAGTCATTGGAATCTCGGGTGGCTGAAGGGCGCTGATTCGGGCTTCGGGGTAATATTGCAAATCAGGAATATGTAAGCATAGTTCGGCCTGGACTTCTGGCAAAATTCTGGTAGCCATCACCACCGGATGCTCATCGCGCATGTGCTGCATAATTTTGACAATCTGAGTCACAGTTTTGCCTTGGCCAAAGATTACTTCTGGGAAACCAGTGCGGGCTTGCCGAGTGCGATCGATCTTGGCAAAGTCACCAATCTGACTATAGCCTTGGAGTTTAACCTGTGCGATATCTGGGGAGATTTGGCCAGTGGCGACGGCCTGTAAAATTTCGGCGAGTGATTCATCCATCATTAATCTTTTAATAAAACAAAAACACTACCTTGATTCCCCCGACTGATTCGCATGGTTTCATCCAAATAGGTGGTGTCGAGCCAGCTATCGGCATTGGTGCTGTTGATCGGAAAGTCGATCGCCGGTAAGCCTTTGCCACTTTTGAGTCGATCGATCCAGGTAGTGGGAGATTGGTAATCTAACATTTTTTGTAGTCCGGCAATTGATCGGACAAAGTTTACCTGAACCCGTTGGGCATTGACCGGAGCAAATTTAGCAACTATGCTCACTAGACTACTAAGATAGGGTAAGCTGTTGACCTCGGCAATGTTATAGACGCTACTGGTATCGGTGCGAATGCTTTGGTAGATGTTACCAAGCTGAGAGAGGGGAATGCGGCCTAGATTTAAAAGGCTGCTGCTGGTGGTGTAGATTAAGCGCCAGTCACCGTTGAGTAATTCTGGGCATTCTACCGGGTTGGGGGTAGGGTTGAAGGCTTCGGTGCGGGCAATGAGGGTGCCGATCGACTGTTTCTCGCTTTCACTGGCGGTCAGTCCCCGGTTTTTGTTGGCCAGGATATCTAGCAGATCGGTTTTGGCTGTCATATTCAGTGGGGTCAAAATTTGCTAGGGCAACTCTTTGATCATAGACCAAAATCGGTAGGGTACAATGTTCTCCAGTCACCTACTAAATCGGCAGAGAACTCATGCTTGTAACCACCGGAAACGATATTGCTGGACGTACTATTAAGTCTTACGTGGGAGTCGTTCGGGGGATTGTGGTGCGCTCTCCCACGATTGGTCAAGGGGTGATGGGTGGTTTGAAGCAAATTGTGGGTGGCAATAATGAAACCTATGCCAAGGTTTGCGAAACTGCTCGCCAAGAAGCTTTTGATCGCATGGTGCAACAAGCTCAGGCTCTAGGTGCTAATGCCATTATTGGAATGCGCTATGATGCCACGGAGTTTTCAGATGCAGTTACCGAAGTTTTGGCTTATGGGACTGCGGTCAAGCTGGATTCCTAAGATTTGAAGGGTTTTGGGTTAAATAACTGAGGAGATGACAAAGATGACAATCACATTGGCAGTTTCTAAACATGTTAATAGCTTGCAAGAGATAGAAACAAAATTTTCTGCCCAGCAAAATACTAGTGATGGTTTCTTTACCGAATGGTATGAAGACCTGCCTGAAATAACTGATTTAGAAAAAGAACGCTGCGATCGAATTAAGGAGCGCTATCTTTATCATCGTCATCGTGGCCATATTGGTGAAGGGATTGTTAATCAAATCGTGATTACGCCTTTGCTAGAAATGGCCAAGTTATACGATCCGCCCTTCGATATCGAATCAGAATATCCGGTGCAAATCGAAGAAATAGAAATTGAAGAAGATGAGGAAGTTATTTATAAGGGTAAAATTGATACTCTGGTAATTCAGGATAGTCTTTGGGTGTTGGTCATCGAAACCAAAGGGAAATCTTTTAGCATTGAAGCTGGCATGGCTCAGGCGCTTACTTATATGCTGGTAAGTCCAAATCAATCTTGTCCTACCTATGGATTGGTTAGTAATGGTGGGTTTTCGATTTTTGTGAAAGCTGTTCAGGATAAGATTGTTCAATATCAGTTTTCTAACGACTTCTCGCTCTATAACCAAAAAAACAATGAGCTGTTTGATGTCCTCTGCATCCTCAAAAAAATCTCTCAGCTATTCTTGACCAATTTGTAAGCTTATTGAATGTAGTGCTATGAATAAAAAATCTTTGAGTGAAAGCGATATTTGTGCTAAATACATTACGCCTGCTGTGATTCAAGCTGGCTGGGATGAAGCGACGCAGTTGCGCAGAGAGGTTTATTTCACCAATGGGCGAATTATTGTGCGGGGCAAACTTGTTACTCGGGGTAAAGCAAAGCGGGCAGATTATGTGCTTTATTATCAGCATTTGCCGATCGCCATCATTGAGGCCAAAGATAACAATCATACAGTTGCTGATGGAATGCAGCAAGCTTTGGATTACGCCACTACACTTGATATTCCGTTTGTTTTTTCATCTAATGGTGATGGTTTTGTTTTTCATGATCGAACCGGCTCTAGTGAGCTACTAGAAACGGAGTTAGCTTTGACTGACTTTCCGGCTCCGCAAGACTTGTGGGCGAAGTACCGAGTTTGGAAAGGTTTGGCTCCTGAGCAAGAAAAGATGATTTTGCAGCCATACTATGACGATGGTAGTGGCAAGCAGCCGCGTTACTATCAGCGCAATGCGATCAACCATACGATGGAGGCAATCGCTAAAGGGCAGCAGCGAATTTTATTGGTGATGGCTACCGGTACAGGCAAGACCTATACTGCATTTCAGATTATTTGGCGGCTGTGGAAGGGGAAGCAGAAAAAACGTATTTTGTTTCTGGCCGATCGCAATGTGCTGGTTGACCAAACGATGGTGAATGATTTTCGGCCATTTGGGGCGGCGATGGCTAAGTTAAGTACGGCGGCTAAAACTATTGAGCGCAAAGATGGTAGTAGTATTGAGATACCTTTAGCGATCGACAAAAAGCGGCGAATTGATACCTCTTATGAGGTCTACTTAGGGCTGTATCAGGCACTGACTGGGCCAGAAGAACGCCAAAAACTGTTTCAGGAGTTTTCGGTAGGCTTTTTTGATTTGATTGTGATTGATGAGTGTCATCGGGGCAGCGCAGCAGAAGATTCGGCTTGGCGGGAGATTTTGGACTATTTTGGGGCTGCCACTCAAATTGGTTTGACTGCTACGCCCAAGGAAACCAAATATGTTTCCAACATCGATTACTTTGGGGCAGCCGTTTATACTTATTCGTTGAAGCAGGGCATTAGGGATGGTTTTTTGGCTCCTTATAAGGTGATTAAGGTGCATTTAGATGTGGATGTGGCCGGGTATCGACCCAAATTAGATGAGACAGATAGTCGGGGGGAAATAATTCCTGATCGAATTTATAACGTTAAAGACTTCGATCGGGTGTTGGTGATCGATGAACGCACAAAGCGGGTGGCCAAATGGGTTTCGGACTACTTGAAAGAGAGCGGCGATCGCTTTCAAAAAACCATTGTTTTTTGTGTGGATATGGAGCACGCGGCGCGAATGCGGCAGGCGTTGGTGAATGAGAATGCTGACTTGGTGCAGCAAAACGATCGGTATGTGATGCGAATTGTAGGAGAAGATGAGTTGGGCAAAGCGCAACTCGATAATTTTATTGATCCAGAGTCTCGGTATCCGGTGATTGTGACAACTTCCCAGCTTTTATCGACGGGGGTAGACGCTCAGACTTGTCGGCTGATTGTGCTAGAGCGAGAAGTGGGTTCGATGACCGAGTTTAAGCAGATCGTGGGGCGGGGAACACGGGTGCATGAAGATACCAAGAAGTACTATTTCACGCTGATTGATTTTCGGAAGGCCACTAACCACTTTGCTGATCCAGATTTTGATGATAATCCATTGCAAATTTATGAGCCGGGAGAACTTGATCCAGTTATGCCGCCGGATATAGTGCCATTGGACGATGATGAGGCAATTCCACTTAATCCTGGTGAGGATGAGGTGGTGATCGATCGATATATTCCTGATATTTCGCTGACTCCAGAAACTCATGATCTTGTTAGTAAATACTATGTTCAGGGTAGACAGGTGAAGGTGTTAGCTGAGCGGGTGGAATATTTGGATGAGAATGGCAAGCTGGTAACAGAGTCGCTGCGAGACTATAGCCGCAAGGCCTTGCGCCAGCAGTTTGCCAGTTTAGATTTGTTTTTGCGGCGCTGGCGATCGACTGAGCGCAAAGAGATCATCATTGCTGAGCTAGCAGCGGAGGGGCTATTGC
>JAYSRP010000240.1:0-12426 GCA_043721015.1 Synechococcales cyanobacterium
GGGTTTTCCAAATCATAGGTGCAAAAAATACAGTCCTGAGACAGAAACACTTTTTCCATCTCCTCCATCGCCGTATCCGAGCAAGCCGCTAACCGAAACTGGCGCAGAGAATCGATCGATCTATACAGCAGCACCCCATGCTCTTGTCCCATCATCCCCAATACCGTGGCATAGAAGCTGGTCACATCCCAGCAATTCAGCTCAATCTGTAACACCTGATGATCTTCCAACACCTGCCAAGGTGCCGCATTCCACAGTTCATTAGCCACGCTACGCATCAACTGTTCATAGACTGCCGGTAGATCTGGTTCCCGATTTTGATGGAATTCTTCAAAGCGAGCAAATAAATGCTCCACCATGGGCAACTCTGGAGCGTATTCCACTGCGATATCTAAGTCGCTCAAAACTCCCCGCAAATAAAATTGCTCTTCTCGATCGCTTACCAATACTTTCTTTGGTCTGATCTGTGGATAAGGCCCCTGAGGATGCTCGATCGCCTTGATCAGTCCTCTTACTAATGCCTCATGGCCAAAAGATTCATCAGCAGTCTCTAAGCTGCGGGCAGTACCTTCTGACCCATCCATCCAAATCACCATGTGAGGTGCCGCTTCACCACCGCTCGGCAAAGGTAGAGAGATCCTGGCACCCTCCCAAACATTGGGCACTTGGGGCAGACGTTTCAACCTTCTGATAGTGGCGGCACTCAAACTCATTTCTCTACTACAGCCTCATTTATGGATGCTGTCCCTGATATCGATCGACCCCCAAATTCTACCTGAGGTCAAGAATCTTGGCAGCCGATTACCATGAAGACAGAGAAAAGTTAACATAGAGGGTACAGTAATAACAAACCGTCTTTCTCGGAGTCCATAGATTATGACCCAAGCTCCCTCTCCTACTAAATCCGGTATCGAACTAACCACAGCAGCCTTAAGCCACGTCAAGGCGCTGCGCGACCAGCAGGGCAATGATCTCTGTTTGCGCGTTGGCGTGCGCCAGGGCGGTTGTTCTGGTATGTCTTACCTGATGGAGTTTGAAGATATCAGCAATGCCCGACCAGATGATGAAATTTTTGACTACGAGGGCTTTAAGTTAGTCTGCGACCGCAAGAGTTTGCTGTATATTTATGGACTGGTGCTAGATTACAGCAACGCAATGATCGGCGGCGGGTTTCAGTTTACGAACCCCAATGCTAGTCAGAGTTGCGGCTGCGGTAAATCTTTTGCCGTGTAAATCTATTTCATTTTTCAATTATGTCTGAAGCTACTAATGAAGCCTTTGATGCGGCAATTGATCGATACAAGGCCGGGGAAAGCGCTGCTAACTTAATTCCGGTTTTTAAGGAAATCTGCGAAACTACTCCCAAGATGGGCAGTGCTTGGACTTGTCTTGCTTGGCTGTACTTGCTGGAAAACGAGTCGGTGAAAGCAGTGAAATCTGCCGATCGGGCTTTGAAGGTAGATCCTTATGATCCCCAAGCCCGGGTGAATCTGGCGATCGCTCTGTTAGAAGCCAAGCAAAAAGGTGTACGTGAGCATGTAGAGATTGCCCAAAAAATGGTGCAAGGTTCTGAGGAAGCCAAGGAGCAGGTGGAATCTAGTTTTGAAGATGGTTTGCAACGCAAGCCAGATTGGGAAGCACTGATTAAAGTCCGCGATTGGATCGCCGCCTAGAAAAAATCCTGCCTGGTTAGGCAGGATTTTTCGGTAAAAATCGTAAGTTCAGGAGGCTAGGGGATGAGAGATAGATTGACTAGAGCCGATCGCCGAGTTAGTAACCGCTCACCTGTACCAAGCGATAGCCCTGACCCAGAATCTGTTATTAACAAATAGTTAAGATTAAGGTTTCAGGGCATTTCCCCGCAGTAAACTACCGATCGTCTTGGCGGTAATTTTCATTTGAATCAATGGATTAGCTGGAACCACAGTCTTATACAGATAGCTGTCGAAAGTCAGCTTTTGAACATCAATGTCGTCACACATTTCCACAAACGCTTCTCTGGCCGCATCAGATCTGTAGAATACTTTCTGTAGAATATCCAACACTCGATAGGTCAAGCCATAAGCCTTGTCCCAACGTTTGATGTAAGTATTCTTGATTTCCCGCTCTAAAGGAATCCGTGCGCCATTTTCAGAAAGCTCCACGATCGCCTCGGCACACATCCGGCCAGACTTAGCCGCGAAGTAAATGCCCTCACCAGAAGACTTGGTAACGTAGCCCGCTGCGTCGCCCACTAAAGCCACCCGACCAACTACTCGACGGGGACGAGGATGCTCTGGAATGGGGTGAGCTTCAACTTTAATAATTTGCCCACCTTCTAAGCGGTGAGCAGCTCTAGCCCGAATCCCGGCTTGCAGACGCTTGATGCTGTCTTTGTTGGGACTCATGGTGCCAGTACCCACGGCTACGTGGTCGTACTTAGGAAATACCCAGGCGTAGAAGTCGGGGGAAACATCGTCACCCACATACATTTCGGCTAGTTCTTCGTAGTAGGCCAGCTTGTCTTCGGGTAGCTTGATGCGTTCTTGGAAAGCGATCGCGTATTTATAATCACCAGCATCGATCGCCTTGGCCACGCGAGAGTTGGCACCATCGGCACCAATGATCATATCTACTTTCAATACTTGGGCATTGCCTGCTACTTGGCCGTTGCTGTGGTCGGCGTAGTGCAATACATAGGGGTCGGTGTCGTTGCTGGGGATTTCAATCTTATGAACGGTGCCGTTGATCAGCTTAGCTCCGAGTTTTTCTGCTCGGTTTCTTAGGTAGCTGTCCATGACTTCCCGGCGACACATGCCAATATACTCGTCGTCTTTCAACGTCTGGCCGATGTTCACTTCTACGTTAGAAGGTGAAATCATCTTCATTTTGCGCACCTTGCGATCGATGATTTCGGGCGGCAGATTAAATTCCTCGACCATACAGAGAGGAATTGCACCACCACAGGGCTTGGCGTTATCTAGCTTGCGCTCGATCAGATAGGTTTCAATTCCGGCTTGAACTAGGGTTTCTGCCGCGCAAGAACCTGCGGGACCACCACCAACAACAGCAACTCTTAGTATCACGGCTTTCTCTCTGCTAAAAAATAATCCTACAAGCGGAAATGTTAGCACGGACTTTCGTGAGGGGTGGCCGATCGGGGGACACAGCACCAAAAACGAAATATTCCTTAACTTTTCGCAAAGGGATAAAAATATTTAGCTTGACCCAAGATCACCCAATCGAGTGTGTGTGCTAGCCAGGGGATGAGACCGTCTTCTGGTAGAATTCGGAGTTGTTACTATCTTTTTCGTTACCAATGGCCACATCTCGCGCAAGGATCGCCCTCGATGCAATGGGTGGGGATTTTGCCCCAGCTCCGATCGTGGCAGGGGCGGTTAAAGCACAGTCTGAGCTAGATGTGGATGTCATCTTAGTTGGCGATCCCGATCAAATCAGCGCGTGCTTAAAAGAGCAGGGTGTGCCTGACCAAATTAGAGGCAAAATTGAAATTGTCCCCGCCGAGGGGACGATCGAGATGGATGAGGAGCCGTTAAGCGCTTTGCGGCGTAAGCCCAACGCCTCGATTAATCTCTGTATGAAGCTGGTCAAAGAAGGCAAAGCCGATGCCGTGGTTTCGGCAGGGCATTCTGGAGCAGCGATGGCAGCGGCTTTGTTGCGGCTGGGCAGATTAAAAGGCATCGAAAGACCAGCGATCGCCGCTATTTTCCCCACGATTATTCCTGATCGATCAGTGCTAATTCTGGATGTAGGAGCTAATGTAGACTGTAAACCCAAGTATTTGGAACAGTTTGCCATCATGGGTTCTATCTACAGCCAATACGTCTCGGGAGTCACAACCCCCAAAGTGGGCTTGCTGAATATTGGCGAAGAAGAATCCAAGGGTAATGATTTAGCCGTGAGCACCCATGCCCTGTTAGCCAAAAACCAAATGCTGACTTTTGCCGGTAATGCCGAGGGTCGGGATGTGCTTTCCGGTGACTTTGATGTGATTGTTTGTGATGGCTTTGTGGGCAATATTTTGCTGAAGTTTGCCGAAGCAGTAGGTGGCATTGTGGTACAGATGCTGAAAGAAGAATTGCCCCGAGGTACTCGTGGTCAGGTGGGTGCGGCAATTCTGAAGCCCAATTTAAAGCGTCTGAAACAGCGAATTGATGCCGCAGAGCATGGTGGTGCTTTACTGTTGGGGGTAGAAGGAGTCTGTATTATTAGTCACGGTAGCTCCGATGCTTTTGCGATCGCCAATGCCATTAATGCAGCTAAGCTAGCGATCGATAACCAAGTGCTCGGTCATCTCCAAGACCGCACTAAACAATAAATTAACTCAGAGGGGGTAAATCACCATGGGCGTAACATTCATTGGTTGCGGAGCAGCCGCTCCTACAAACATCGTGAGCAACGATGCCCTGAGCAAGTTTGTGGATACCAGTGATGAATGGATCGCCAGCCGCACCGGCATTCGTCAACGGCATTTGGCCGAAAATGGAGATTCGATCGTCAGCCTGGGGGCAGCAGCGGCGCAGCAGGCTCTAGAGATGGCTGGGGTGGCCGCAGCAGATATTGATCTGGTGCTGTTGGCCACTTCTACTCCAGATGATTTGTATGGCAGTGCCTGTTTGATTCAGGCCAGCATTGGGGCTAATCGGGCAGTAGCTTTTGATTTGAGTGCGGCCTGTTCGGGGTTTGTGTTTGGTTTGGTAACGGCTTCGCAGTTTATTCAGACCGGGAGCTATCAGAATATTTTGGTGATCGGGGCAGATATTCATTCGCGCTGGGTGGATTGGCAGGATCGGAATACTTGCGTGTTGTTTGGCGATGGTGCCGGGGCAGTGGTGCTGCAAGCGGGCGATCGAGAAAACTTATTAGGCTTTGAGCTGCGCAGCGATGGCAGTCAAAATAATGCCCTGCATTTGCGCTATGAGGGCACAGACCTGCAACTAAGTGATGATGTGCAGGTGAAGCAGGGGGGCTTTGGCAGGCTGGCGATGAATGGTAAGGAAGTCTATCGGTTTGCGGTGAATGCGGTGCCCGATGTGATTGATAAGGCGCTGTTTAAGGCGCAGCTCCAGGTAGCAGATGTAGATTGGTTGATTTTGCATCAGGCCAATCAAAGAATTATGGATGCGGTGGCCGATCGATTGGGCTTGCCCCCTGAAAAAATTGTGAGTAATGTAGCAGAATACGGCAATACTTCGGCGGCTTCGATTCCGATCGCCTTAAATGCGGCTGTGCGATCGGGCAAAATTAAGCCTGGGGATACGATCGCTACTTCGGGGTTTGGAGCAGGTCTATCTTGGGGTGCAGCAATTGTGCGCTGGGGTAATTAGCAAGTCTTAAACATGACACATTTGGCAGGTGGCGATATAATTAAGCCAAATGCTTAAGTGACTAGCCATGAGTTCAGCCACCCAGTTACGGGATATTTTAGGAATTTCGGATAGCAGAGACAACACAGCATCAGTAATTGATGATGCTCAAATAGTTCGGCATGGGCTGCCGATCGAATCTTTTAGACGAGTCGCTGGTTATTACCAGCTCACCGATGCCCAAATGTCTAAGGTAGTTGGAACATCTGTGCGTACTATTGTCAGGCTTCAGAAAGAGCAAAAGCCATTAAATGCTACTTGGTCAGACCGCCTTTACCGCTTAGCACGAGTGGCTGCTCTGGCTCAAGATGTTTTTGAAAGTTCGGAAACAGCAACAAACTGGCTAAAAAGACCCAATCGCGCTTTGACTGGCCAAGCACCGATCGATTTACTAGATACAGATGCTGGAACTGAACAGGTAGTGGAGTTGCTCGATCGAATTGAGTATGGAGTTTACAGTTGACCATTCAATTCACTTTGACAGACTCTGTACATCGCAACTCAGAGCAAGGTCTGAGTTTGTGGCGCATTTCTAAGCGGAAGTATGCTGACATTGCTTTTAACGGAGAAGGTGCTCGCCGAGTTGGGGGACGATGGAACTCTCGGGGACAAGGGATGGTTTATACATCAGGCACTTTATCGTTGGCAGCCTTGGAAGTTTTTGTTCACATGGAGGTTGAGGATATATCCACAATGTTTGCTGCTATTCGGATAGATATACCAACAGAGGTAAAAATCAACTATTTGAAATTATCGCAATTACCAATAGATTGGCGCAGCATTCCAGCACCAGCAGTTTTAGCTGAAACGGGCGATCAATGGTTTAAGACACAAGATACGGCAATTTTAGCTGTGCCTTCAGTGGTAATTCCGGTGGAATATAACTATCTGATCAACCCAGCACATCTAGATTTTGCCAAATGTACATTAAATTCTCCCCAAACATTGGAATTCGACCCCAGGCTCTGGAAGTGGTGAATCTAATTTTGAAACAGCCCGAACATATCGCAGAATTCAGTTTGGAGTAAATACCGATCCCTTTTCGATCGCTAACATCTCTACAATGTCTCTTGCCAGTAAAATGTCATCAGAATACATCTAGCCCTCTTATGCAGCCCAACAACCCCAAAGATTTCACCGAAAAAGCTTGGCAAGTGATCACTCGCACGCTGGATGTGGCTAAGCAGGCCAAGCATCAGCAAATGGAAACCGAGCATTTGCTGAAATCTTTGCTGGAGCAAGACGGCTTGGCGATCGATATTTTTACTAAAGCTGGTGTAGAGGTGCCCAAGCTACGGGAAAAAGTAGATAAATATATCCAAGTTCAGCCCAAAGTTGGCGACAACACCAACGTATATCTGGGTAAAGCATTAGATTTATTGTTCGATCGATCGGTCACAATCAAAACAGAATACAAAGATGAATTTATCTCGATCGAGCATCTAGTATTAGCCTGTGGCCAAGACGATCGGCTGGGCAAAAAACTATTTAGCGAATTTAATCTCAACGAAGAACTCCTTACCAAAACCATCAAACAAATTCGCGGCAGCCAAAAAGTGACAGACCAAAATCCTGAAAACAAGTACGAGTCCTTGACCAAGTACGGACGAGATCTGACCGAGGCCGCCAAAGCTGGTAAATTAGACCCCGTAATTGGCCGTGACGAAGAAATCCGCCGCACAATTCAGATTCTGTCCCGGCGGACAAAAAATAACCCGGTGCTGATTGGGGAGCCAGGAGTCGGTAAAACGGCGATCGCTGAAGGTTTGGCACAGCGGATTGTCAGTGGCGATGTACCCCAGTCTTTGACCAACCGGCAGTTGATTTCTTTAGATATGGGAGCGTTGATTGCTGGTGCCAAGTATCGGGGAGAGTTTGAAGAGCGACTGAAGTCAGTGCTCAAAGAAGTCACTGAATCGGAAGGCAATATTATCTTGTTCATCGACGAAATCCATACCGTGGTAGGAGCCGGTGCCACTCAAGGGGCAATGGATGCCGGGAATTTGCTCAAGCCGATGATGGCGCGGGGTGAGTTGCGTTGTATTGGGGCTACGACTTTAGATGAATATCGCAAATATATTGAAAAAGACGCGGCGCTAGAACGTCGCTTCCAGCAAGTTTATGTAGATCAGCCCAGCGTGGAAGATGCCATTTCGATTCTGCGTGGTTTAAAAGAGCGCTACGAGCTGCACCATGGGGTGAAGATTTCGGATGATGCGGTGGTGGCAGCGGCGACTCTTTCTAGCCGCTACATCAGCGATCGATTTTTGCCAGACAAAGCGATCGATTTAATGGATGAAGCGGCAGCTAAGTTGAAAATGGAAATTACCTCTAAGCCAGAGGAGTTAGATGAGATCGATCGCAAGATTCTTCAGATGGAAATGGAGCGACTCTCGGTAAATAAAGACACTTCTAGTGGTGCCAAAGATAGACTAGAAAGACTAGAAAAAGAACTAGCTGAATTTAAAATCACCCAGGGCGGTTTGAATACTCAATGGCAGTCTGAAAAAGATGTTATTACTAAGATTCAAAAAATCAAAGAAGAGATCGATCGAGTCAGCATCGAAGTCCAACAGGCTGAGCGAGAGTACGACCTGAACCGAGCGGCTGAACTGAAGTACGGTAAACTTACTGAGCTGCATAAATCTCTAGAAGAAGCTGAAGAATATTTGGCTGATGCTCAAACCAGCGGCAAATCTTTGCTGCGAGAAGAAGTTACTGAGTCAGATATTGCCGAGATTATTTCTAAGTGGACAGGTATTCCCTTAAGTAAATTAGTAGAAGGCGAACGGGAAAAGCTGTTACATCTAGAAGAAGAACTACATCGCCGAGTAATTGGTCAAGAAGAAGCGGTCACAGCAGTAGCTGAAGCCATCCAAAGATCGCGCGCAGGCTTGGCTGACCCCAATCGCCCGATCGCCAGCTTTATCTTTTTAGGCCCTACTGGCGTTGGTAAAACCGAGTTAGCCAAGACCTTGGCCAATTTCTTATTTGACAGCGAAGAATCAATGATCCGCATTGATATGTCGGAATACATGGAAAAACACGCCGTCTCGCGGTTAATTGGCGCGCCTCCCGGCTATGTGGGCTATGAAGAAGGGGGGCAACTCACCGAAGCTATTCGTCGTCGTCCCTACGCGATCGTGCTGTTTGATGAAATCGAAAAAGCCCATAGCGACGTGTTTAACGTGATGCTGCAAATCTTAGATGATGGGCGGGTGACAGATTCCCAGGGGCGAGTGATCGACTTTAAAAACACTGTAATTATTATGACTAGTAACATCGGTTCCCAGTTTATTCTGGAGCTAGCTGGTGATGATAGTCGCTACGATGAAATGCAAAAACAGGTCATGGAGCTACTAGGTCAAAGCTTCCGGCCAGAGTTCTTGAACCGCATTGATGATACGATCATTTTCCACAGTCTGCAAAAGAGTCAGCTCCGGGGCATTATCCAGATTCAAATTCAGCGCTTAATCGATCGACTCATAGAACGCAAAGTCGGTCTGAAGCTGACCGATGAAGCCCTCGGTCACATTGTAGAAGTGGGTTACGATCCGCTCTATGGGGCAAGGCCACTGAAGCGGGCTATTCAACGAGAGTTAGAAACCCCGATCGCTAAGGGCATTTTGCGCGGTGATTTTAAAGAAGGTGAAACTATTAGTGTGACGCTAGTTAAAGACCGCTTGATTTTTGCGACCCAGACTCCGGCTTCTCCTGCCCCATAGCATATCTAGTCTAAAGTTCGTAGCTCTACTGCCTCCATCAAATAGGAGAATCGCCCCGTACTTGTACGGTGACTAATTATCTGTCATGATGCCAAATTATTGTCGTCGGGTAAAATGCTTTACTGGTAATGATTCTAGAGCTTCTTACCCCTTTTTGCAATTTTTGGCTCAGTGCCAAATTAGCTGTCGTAGTCTGTAAAAGTGACTAATTAAATTTTGCTGGTAATAGCTATCTCTGTTTTTTAGTAGGCTTGTGGACGTAGCAAAATATTCCTAGCTCGAAGGTTGGCTGGTAGCCTTGTTGGGTGAAGGTGAATTGGGCTTCGGGGGCGGCGACGTTGGCTTTGGCTAGGTCTTGTTTGAGACGGTGCATGGCGGTTTTGAGCCGAGATTCGGTGGGGCGGTTTTCTATTTGAATTCCGGTGCTTGGGCTTTTTCTGCCGTCGTTGTAGTTATAGGCAAAGTCGGCGATCGATCTCTCATCCATATCTGCGTCTATTTGGTGTTGGTTGCTGCGGGGTGCGTATTGGTAGTCGGTTTCGCGGATGATGATTTCTTGGCGGAGTTCGGCGCGGCTGGCTAGGGTGCGGAGGATTTGGCCTGATTGAGACTGGGGCTTGATGCGGATGTGGTTATCGAGGGTTTTGGAGCCGGGGGCTTCGATGAAGAAGCGTTGTTCGGTGGCGCGATCGATGAATTCGTTGAGGACTTTTTCGGGGTTGGGGAGGTCTTTGAGCAAGGGGGAGATGGAGAGGCGGCTGCGGCGTTTTTGGTCGAGTTGGTCTGCGAGAGAGTCGAAGATGGTTTGGTCGAAGCCTAGGCCCAGAAGGACGCGGGGTTTAATAGTGGAGTTAGGGTCGATGGCGGGCTGGCTGCGCTGGAAGATTTCTTCGATTAGCCATTGGTATTCGTGGTCTGGGTCGGTTTCGATGTCTTGTTTGTGCATGACATCGATGACGTTGGTTTGGCGGCGGAGTTGGCTGGTTTCGCGGGTGAAGAGGGGGAGTTCGCCTTGGCTGCGGAGTTGGGGGGCGGAGGTGATGATGATGTATTGGATGTCGCGGCGCAGGTTGTTGATTTCGCGGATTACGCCGGAACCTTGCCAGCGTTGGAGTTCTCGTTGGTTTTCGTCGAGGGGGACTGGGGGGACGAAGAGGATTTCGTCGATGAGGGCGAATTTGATGGAGGTTTCGGATTTGCCAAGGTCGATCGCTGCGGCGCTGTTTTGGGTGGCGAAGCAGCGAAAGCCTGCTTGGATTAGCCGTCGTTCGTGACGTGCCATCCACATTTCATCGTCGTCTAGGATAAGGATGCTGGGTTTGCTCATGGCTTTATTTTAGCTGAAGCCTAATCCTTTACTGCTCGTGACTAAGATGGTGGATGCAAGTTTGCCATGATGAGCAATTTACGAATGTTTGTCACACCTGGTCGATTGAGACTGAGGGCTTTGACTGTTGCTCTGCCGGTTGGGGTAATGCCGATTATTTCTAATCCGTCTGTACTCCAAGAAAAATGCTCTAGCCATATTTCTTGGCGGGGATGATATAGAAGCGCATTTTCGGAGCTATTTGGATCGATCGCTTCTTGTTTGGTGTATTTGAAGCTGTTGCATCCGCCACAAGCCAGGGCTAGGTTTTCTAGGGATGTTTCTCCGCCTTTGGCAATGGGGGTGATGTGTTCACAGACGAAAGATTGAGATGAGTAATCCATTGGGCATTGGCAGTATTCACAGCGTCTCTGTGCTCGACCTATGATTGTTTGCTGTTCGCTAATGGTGATGTAGCGTCTAGGCATAAACCGCTGGGGGTGAAATCTTGAGTTGGTTGAGTAGTTCTGGCAAGGAAATTTGACGGTGCTGGGCAAGGGCTATGAGCTGCTGTAGTCGATCGGCATCAAATTGTTCAACGGTATCGATCAGGCGTAGTAGTTCTTGGTGTTCTGGGGGTGTGAGGGTTTCGGTTTGGAGTTTGGTGCGGAGTTCGTTGTAGCGCTGTTGGATGTCGGTGGGCAGGGTCTGGGCTATTTTTTGCAGGAGGGTGTTTTCGGTGGAGGGGGTGTGGTCAAGTTTTTGCCACAGGGCGTTTTGTTCTGCGGGGGACAGGGTGAGAATTGTTTCAGCGAGAGATTCGACAAGCTGGGTGTTCATATTAAGTGGCGCTCGGAAATGAGTTTTGGATAGAATCTTTGATCTTTATTGCTATTTTAAAGCTTTCAAGTGAAGGTGCCTAGTCCTTCGCCGTCGCTGATGGTGATGTCGCGCCAGCGATTCTCCTGTCGGAGACGCTTTGCGAACGAAGGTTTGGCGGAGTCGATTCTCCTAGCGGAGACGCTCCGCGATCGGGGTAAATTGCTATGATTGTCATAGAGTCCATGTTCTTGGAGAGTATACGCAATGGCTGAACAAGTAATCCTCAATCTTCCTGATCGGCTAGCAAAGCAGGTTCATGAGGTTGCGGCATTGACGCAGCGCAAGCTGGAGGATGTCCTCATTGAATGGATTGATAGGGGTAGCGTAGACAAGATTGCGATCGGAGACTTGTCTGATGAGCAGATTTTGAGGCTGTGTGACTTACAACTTTCTGAGCCAGAACAGACTCAGATGAGTTTGCTGCTAGAGAAGCAACGGGAAAGCCTGTTACAACTGGGTGAATCAGAGCAGTTGGATGGACTGTTGCAGGTATATCGGCAGGGAATGGTTAGAAAAGCAGAAGCTTTAAAGGTTGCTGTGGACAGAGGTTTGCGGGCTAGATTAGGATAATGGGGCGGTCTTACATTTCGGTTGAGCTTGATAGACGAATCCGAGAAGCTGCCCAAAATCGTTGTGGGTACTGTCTCAGTCCACAGCATTTGGTCATGGCACGGTTAGAGATTGAACATCTAATTCCATTGTCTAAGCAAGGGAGTAATGATGAATCAAATTTGTGGTTGGCTTGTCCAATTTGTAATGGACATAAAAGTGATAAAACTACTGCGATCGATCCAAAGACCAAAGAATCTGTTTCGCTGTTTAATCCTCGATTTCAGCTATGGGCTGAACATTTCTGCTGGGTTGAGGGAGGTTTAAAAATTGAGGGGATTACTCCAACGGGAAGGGCTACCGTTTCGGTATTACGACTAGCAGATGACCCAGATGCTTTGGTGGTTAGGAGTTTTTGGATTCAAGTTGGATGGCACCCACCAGAGAGTTAACGCTTAGTACCGGATAGTCTATAATTGGATAATAATTGATAACATTATCAAAAATGCAATATGTCAAACTCAACAAAGCGGTTGAAGCAACCGGATTGTGCGCAGCCACCCTCCGAAAGTATGCAGAAGAGGGCAAGATTGAAGCC
>JAYSRP010000241.1:0-29935 GCA_043721015.1 Synechococcales cyanobacterium
GTGTTTTTAGCATATATCCTCTCAAACTCTCGCCTGTATTATAGCAAGCAATTCCTCAATCATCTTTGGTACAAGCAATTGGTTCCGAGCTATGCCGAAATATCGACTCTGAACTCACAGCATATCCCGAAAACCGACGAGCTAAAGGTCAATGGCAACTTTTTTGTATCCCCATTTCCAGCAATAGCTCTGCTTGCCGGTGGCGATCCACTACCCTCCAAAGACCCTATGTAAAAAGCTTTGGGACAAGCAAATTCAGTGGGTTAGTCGCTGCTAGAGAATCGATCGACTCAGGTTTCTTGATCACCCTTGGTGAAAGTGAAGATATCGCCCCTCAACCCAACGCATACCCCGAAAGCTGACGGGTAAAAGAATAAATTGTCCAATGGCAAGATGAAAATCGAAACAACCGATGCAGACACTATGAGTGATTTTATTGATCCTTGAATATTTTAAAGCTGTTCACACTCTGCAAAGCGCTGGGCAAGTATTTAGCATAGTCTTCGGGCAGAGCACGATATAACAATAAATAGGCTTTGCCGTTAACTATTGTCCAAGTTTCTAAGCTTTGAACTTCTTCTTTTCCTTCTGGTTTGCCCGAGTATTGTACTTGGTGGGCTGGCCGATCGACTAACTTAGTATCTTTCGATTCAATGATTTTAGGGTTGGTCACAGATTTCTTGATTTCGGCAATCGATCCCTCCGTATATTGAGCCAAACTCATTTTGGCATCGGGTAAAGGCATAATGCTCACAGTCAAATTGGGGCGAAAGCTACTGCGCTCTTGCGGACTCCAAAAAGTAACGACTTCGCCGTTAGTAGATTCTGATGGCTCTTCTTGTTGCCATTGAGAAGCATAGTTAATTTGAATTTGTTTATTTTGGTAAGTCTTTGTATCACTACTGCTAGGACGAGTAGGACTGATAGGATTAGTAGGAGCAGTGTCACTATCTGGTTCCGGGATAGTTGCAGGACTGGATGGGGGCGAACTAGCAGGAGCACTACTGATTTTTTCATTGCCCCAAGGAAGTAGCTTGGGGATAGCCAACCCCACGAGCAGTGCGGCAGCGGCTGCACCAAAGATTAGGTGGGGGCGGAGGTTATCCCAAGGGCTGGGTTGAAGTTGACCCTGCATGAAGTTGCGCAGATCGTCAGAGACTTCGCGGGCTAGCTGATAACGGTTGCGATAATCGGGGCGCACCATGCGATCGACGATGGCCACTAGTTTTAAGTTGGCGTTGGTGAGGTGCTGCCAAGATAATTGATAGGTATCTAGGTTTTTATCGATTTCCACTGTACCAGTGAGGGCTTGGATGGCAATTACACCCAGAGCATAGATGTCGGTATTAAATTGCGGGTTGTTGTCTTCTTGCTCAAAGGAAATGTATCCGGGGGTGCCAACGAGTTCAACTGGACTATCATCGATCGGCTGTTTCCAAATTCCTGCAATATCCTTTACTCCGCTACAGCCCAGCAGCACAAACTTGCCATCACGCCAGCGCCGAATCAGGTTTTTGGGGTTGATGTCTTGATGAATGAAGTTTTGGTGATGGATAAATTCTAGGATGCCCAGAACATCTTGCAGTATTCCGACCACCTGAGCTTGGCTCCAGGGTTTTTCAGGAACTAGTTCGACGCTGAGCATCTGGCCATCGATGTATTCTTGCACTAGGTAGAGATTCTCTTCGTCTTCAATTTTGGCAAGAATGCGCGGAATTTGGTCATGTTGACCTAGTTGGTAAAGCAGTTCGCTCTGGACTTCAAAGCTTTTTTTGACCAAAGCAAAGGGCTGATTCTCCATCGGAGACGCTCCGCGAACGACCTGCTGGGGACGATAGCGTTTCAGGACGCACTGAGGCTGACCGGGTAGTTCTTTGCTTTTGGCTAGATAGGTTTCGCCAAATCGACCAAGCCCTAAAAACTTGGTGATGTCGTACTGAGCATGGATCTTGTTGCCAAGCATAGATCTTTATCGAAACGACTGAGGTTATACCCATTTCTTTCAGGGTGGGTTTGATCCTAACATGTATCGATCAGTGGTTGGAAACCTAGCTTAAGATAGACATACCTGACTTATCCAATAATTTTCTACCCCATGTACCGATCTGCCCTGATCTTGTCTGCTGTCTTTGGTTTCGCCAACATTGCTTTTGCTCAAACCGTTGCCCAAGCCAAAACCAAAGTAGAAATTGGTCGCTTGGCCAAAAGCATTACTTTACGCATTGAAACAGTGGGCAGCGAGAGCAGGGGATCGGGAGTGATTCTGCAAAAGCAGGGCGATGTATATACTGTCATTACCGCAGCGCATGTATTGTCTGGTGGATCATCTTTTCGTTTGATCACCCCTGATGGCCAAGTGCATCAGTCATTGTCTTTTAAGAAAGCCAATAGCAACTTAGATTTAGCTGTGGTGAAATTCCGTAGTAGCAATAGCTATCCATTAGCTGAAATTGGCACCTCGGCTTCTTTAGAATCTGGCTCAGAGATTTATGTAGCTGGATTTCCGGCAGCCACCAGCACCTTTGATGATGGGGTGTTTAATTTCACTAGAGGTGAGGTCACGGGTAATGCCAGCAAGCCCAACCGCAGTGGTTATTCTTTGATCTATAACAGTGTCACTTTGCCCGGAATGAGTGGTGGGCCAGTATTTAATGACGAAGGAAAACTAGTCGCCATTCATGGTCAAGGCGATCGAACAACGGATGGTCAAAAAACCGGCTTTAACTTAGCCATTACCATTGAGCGGTTTGGCACAGTCGCCGCCCAATTGGGCACTAGTCCAGAGACGCAGATTGCGGCTTTACCCGTGGCAAGTAATTTGAATGCGGCAGATTATTTGCTGTCTGGGGATGAAAAAGAAGACAAGGGTGACTACCAAGGGGCGTTAGCAGACTATAACCAGGTGCTCAGAATAGATCCTAAATATGCTTTGGCCTATAACAACCGGGGTTATTTAAAAATGCAGCGGCTGAATGATGTGAACGGGGCTTTAGCTGATTTCAATCGATCAATCTCCGTAAACCCCAAATTTGCTACGGCCTACAGTAATCGCGGGTTTTTGAAAGAAGATAAGCTCAATGATTTTAATGGAGCTTTGGCCGACTATGATAAATCTTTGGAGATTGATCCGACCGATGCCAAGGTTTATAACAACCGAGGTTTGCTGAAAGCAGAGAAAATGAATGACGTAAAAGGCGCAGTGGCCGATTATAGCAAGGCGATCGCCGCAGACCCCAAATATTTTAATGCCTATATTAATCGGGGTTATTTAAGAAGTGAAAAATTAAATGATCAAAAAGGAGCATTGGCCGATTACAACCAGGTCGTTGCAATTAATCCTAAATATGCAGTGGGATATAACTTACGAGCTGTGTTGAAGGCTGATAGTTTTAATGATCCCAAGGGAGCTTTGGCAGACTACGATCAGGCGATCGCCTTAGATCCTAAATATGCCATTGTCTATCTCAATCGCGGTATCTTGAAAGGTGATGTCTTAAATGATTCTAATGGAGCTTTGAGTGATTACAACCAAGTAATTGCTTTAGACCCACAATATGCTGTCGCTTACAACAATCGGGGATTGATTAAACTAGAAAAACTTGATGACGTAACTGGTGCCTTGGCAGATTTTAATCAAGCGATTATTTTAGATGCCAAATTAATTTCTAGCTATTATAATCGCGGGCTGTTGAAATTATACAAAACAGGTGAAATTAGAGGAGCCTTATCTGACCTCAATCAAGTGATTGCTTTAGATCCTAAACATGCTGATGCTTATTTGCATCGTGCGATCTTGAAAAGAGATAATGTCAGCGACCGAAATGGAGCTATTGCCGATTTTCGCAAAGCCCTGCAATTTTATCGTGAACAGGGCAAAAACAAAGATGTGCAGGAAGCGATCGATGAATTGAAAAAACTAGGTGTCAATGGGTAGTTTTTTCTGCCAAATACTTTTGGCGTTATGATTGAGCTTTTCCAGCCGTTTTCTTTAGCCAGTAAACATTCCCCCCCATCATGCTTACTACCTCCGCCCCACTAGTTAAAGACAGCTTCACCAAGCCGGTAATCATCCGCATGGAAGAAGTCTGCAAAAGCTACGGCATGGCCGATACCCTGGTCAAAGCCCTAGATATGGTGAATCTGACGATCGAAGAAGGGGAATACTGCGCGATTATGGGGCCATCTGGCTCGGGTAAATCTTCGGCCATGAACATTATTGGCTGCCTCGATCGACCCACCAGCGGCAGATATTACCTCGATAAACTAGATGTCTCCACCCTGCCTGACGACAACCTTGCCCAAATGCGCAACCGCAAACTCGGCTTTGTCTTCCAGCAATTTCATTTACTTCAACAGTCCACCGCCCTAGAAAACGTCATGCTGCCGCTGATCTATGCCGGAGTCCCGGCCAAAGAACGCCAAGAACGCGCCGCCGAAGCCCTCGAACAGGTGGGTTTAACCAACCGCCGCAATAACCGCCCCAATCAGCTCTCTGGGGGACAGCAACAGCGGGTGGCCATTGCGCGAGCAATCGTCGGTAAACCGGTCTTACTCCTAGCCGATGAACCTACCGGTGCTCTAGATTCTAAAACCACTCAAGAAGTGATGAACATCTTCACCGAGCTAAACGAAAGCGGCATCACGATCGTCATGGTTACGCACGAACCCGAAGTAGCCCGCCAGACCCGTCGCATTGTGTGGTTCCGAGATGGCCAAGTTATTCACAACAACCTCACTCCCGCAGAAATGAATCAAGTAGCCCTAGGTTAAGGACTTTAGGTTAAGGACTCTCGGAGTGATATTGATTGACATAGTCTTCTACCTGCCGCCGGTAAGCTAACAAGTTACTTTCTGCCCACTCCCGATTGTCACTATTCACATAGATATGCACAAATGGTTCCCCTGCATCTGGCAAAATTAGCACCCAATTATCATTCTGAGAACTATAAATTTTCACCCCATCCTCAGTATCTAACTTCTCACTTTGATGGATTTCTAACATGTGACGCATCAAGCCACCCTTCACTCCCCAAGGGCAGCGCACACTGTGTAGTAAGTGAAAAACTCGCGGCAACTGCTGACGAATTTTACTTAAAGGACGGTTTTCTCGTGCCAGCATTTCAATCAGCTTGGCCACACAAAACATCGCATCAAAACCGGCGTGCAGCTCCGGAAAAATGAAGCCCATATCGCCACTGCCCCCTAAAACTACGTGGGGTAACTTCTGACAAGCCTCCATCAAATCTGTGGGGTTAGACTTAGTTCGCTTAATGCCACCCCCATGACGACGTACCAATTCATCCACCGCACTGCTAGCCTGCACCGGCACCACGATCGTCCCGCCGGGATGAGCCTTTAGCGATAGATGCACCATCAGCGCCGTCATCATTTCATCCCGAATGATATAGCCAGATTCGTCTACTAAAGTTAACTGCTCACCATGCGCCGAAACCTGTACCCCAAAAGTGGCCATTACTGCTTCGACCACTCGCCCAAGCTGGTTGAGCAGAGCCTCTCGCTCGGTGCTATTGGGAGCAGTCTGACTCAGGCTGGCATTCAATACCACTGCATCTACACCGAACTTAGAAAGCAACAGTGGCAACACGGCTCCAGAAACCGCATAGGCATAGTCAATAACCACCCGCCCAGTGCCCCGAATCGAATGCAGGTTCAGATGGCGCTGGAAAGCGCTGTTATATAGCTCAATCCCTTGAATATGACTGATTTTGCCGATCTCTGAAATACTCGATCGACGTAAATCTTCTTTAAAATAAGCCGATTCGATCTTTTTCTCTTGGGATTTGGAGATATTGATTCCCCGATCATCAAAAAACTCAATTAACAAATACCCAGGCCGATCGGGATGTAAACGAATATGTAACCCGCCAGATACTGAGAGAGTCGGGATGATCAGCCGAGACACCGGAATCGCCGTAGCGTCAAGATCTTGGACATTAACCCCCACCGACATCAACCCAGCCTCTAGCGATCGAGCCACCATCCGCGAAATACTGCGCTGGTCACGAGAAACTGTCACCTGCATTCCCATTTTGAGAGTAGAACCATAGGCTGCTCCTAGTTTGACTGCAAACTCTGGAGTGATATCAATATTCGCTAAACCCTGCACCCCGCGCTGAGAAAACAGATTTCGCCGCGCCACATCGCCCCAAATCAAGTTGAGGGTGACAGTGGCCAGCGGCTCGATTTCTTTATTTGGCCAGACTCGCACGTTGTTATTGATCTGAGATTCTTCCCCTACCCGTGACATAGAGCCAACTACTGCACCTTCTAGCAATTGCGCTCGCTGCCCAACTTTGACTCCGCGACCCACTATACAGCCTCGCAACTGAGCTTCTTCACCAATCACGGCACCATTCCAAACCAATGGCCGCTTCAAATTAGCATCGTCACCGATCGTCACGTTATGACCAATCACCGTGCCAGCCGTAATGTTCACCCTGGCTCCAATCCGACAGTTGTTACCAATCACGGCTGGGCTGGCAATAGTAGCTGTGGGGTCAATGCTAGTATCGTGACCTACCCAAATTCCTGGTCGGAGCTGATCCGAAACTGGCCACACGCCGGGCAATCGATCGAGCGCATCATACTGCACCTGGCGATAGGTATCTAGTTGACCCACATCACACCAGTATCCAGAGGCTATATAGCCATAAATAGCGGCATTTTGAGCGAGTAATAATGGCAGCAGATTTTGGGCAACATCAAATTCTTGATCTGCTGGAATATATTGCAGCACCTCGGGTTCAAAGATATAAATGCCGGTGTTGACTGTATCCGAGAAAATTTCGCCCGCTGTGGGTTTTTCTAAGAATTTCTGCACCTTGCCATTTTGATCGGCAATGACCACCCCAAAATCTGCTGGGTTAGGCACCGAAGTTAGCACCATGGTTACTTGGGCTTTTTTGGCGCGATGAAAGGCGATCGCTGCACTCAAATCAAAGTCAGTAATACTATCGCCGCTGATTACCAAAAAGGTGCGATCTAATAATTCCCCTACATATTTGATCGAACCCGCCGTGCCTAGAGCCTGTTCTTCTTCGATCGAGTAGTGAATTGATACGTCCCAATCTTGACCATCCCGGAAGTATTGCTGAATGGCTTCGGGCTGGTAGTGCAAAGTAATAATAATTTCTTCGATGCCGTGCTGTTTCAGTAAACCAATAATATGTTCAGCGATCGGGCGATTGAGTACCGGCACCATGGGCTTGGGTAATTCACAGGTAAGAGGGCGCAAGCGCGTTCCCGATCCGCCTGCCATTAGTACTGCGCGTAGTTCCATAAATCCTGTGATTAAGATGCTTTATCTATGCTCAGGCTTAATTTTAGCGGATGGGGTGTTGCTTCACAATGGTGGAAGTATGTCAATTCTGGCACTTTTTTGACGATCAGGCTAGAGATTCTCTATAATTGGAACTCGCGTAATTTCTCTAAGTGCATCATGGTAAGTTCGATCGAGCACCCCCTAACACCCATCGCCATTCCCCAGCCAGACATCGCTGCCGCCCTAGAAATTGCCAATGATATTAGCTTCGATCTTCCAGATCCCGAAGACGAAAGCGTTGAGGACTTTGACTTTCAGCGTCAGGTAGACGATGCCTGGGCGGTTTGTGATCGATTTGACCTTCAGACCGAGATTTGGCGGGGGCGAATTTTAAGAGTGGTGCGCGATCGAGAAAAGCGCGGCGGCGATAGTCGTGGCCAGGGTTTTTTGAACTGGCTGAAGGAGCGAGAGCTAAGCAAGAGTCAAGCCTATGCTTGGATCGAGCTAGCGAACAGTGCTGATGCCTTGATGGAGCAGGGCGATCTTTCTTCTAAGGCTTTGAACAACTTCACCAAGCGGGCGTTTGTGGAAACCGCTAAGTCTTCACCAGAAGTGCAGCAGCTAATTACCGAAGCAGCGACCAGAGGTGACAAAATTACCCGCCGCGAAGTTAAGCAGCTTTCAGAAGAATGGACGGCGATGAGTTCGGACTTGCTGCCAGAAGAACTGAAGGCCAAGGCTGCTGATGGTTCGATGCCACCTCGTTACTTGGCTCCTTTAGTCAAAGAAATGGAGCGCTTGCCAGAGCTGCATCAGCAGGCCATGCAAAAAGAAATCATTGAAAACCCCGATGTGGATAATGTGAAGGAGCTGACCGCTAGCGCCCGTAACCTTACCCGCTATCTGGATGCCGGGGCACAGGTGCAGACGATTAATCAATCGACCGTGGATTTGTCGATCGCTCTAGAAGAAGCTCTGCGGGTGGGATGTTTACCGGTGGCTTCCGATTTACTGAAGCAGGCCGCAAATTTAGAGCAAAACCTCACCAAGTTCTATATGACCTGGAAACGGATTGGCACCTTGGCCGATCGGCTATACGTAGACACCGGAGCTAGCACCCCTCACCTGCGTTCTCTGCTGAATTGCCTAGAGCGCCTTTCTGGCGAAATCATCGAAATTCCCCTAGATGAAGTGGGCGAAAACACCATTCGGGTAAGAATCTTGCCCAACGACAACTAATTCATTGGAAGCAGAGGGGTATGATACGATCAAACATACATCCAGTTCCCCAACCAACCGCCTCCCTCAAACCCGTGTCAGATAGCATTTCCGATAGTAAACCCGACCCGAAACCAGCGGCTAAAAAATCTTTGGTGAGTATTGCGCGGGTGGTGGCCATTGCCACGCTCCTGAGCAAGGTTGCTGGTCTAGCCCGCCAGCAAATAGTAGCGGCAGCCTTTGGTTTAGGGACTGTGGCTACCGCCTACAGTTATTCCTACGTGGTGCCCAGTTTTTTCTTTATTTTATTAGGTGGCATTAACGGTCCGTTTCATAGCGCTGTAACCAGCGTGCTTTCTCGCCAGCAAGATCGCAAAAAGATTGCGCCGATTATAGAATCTGTGACCACGATCGTCGGTCTAATTTTGATTGTGGCCTCTGTTTTACTGATTATTTTTGCTGGTCAATTTATTGATTTGTTTGCGGGCGGCCTGAAAAAAGGTTTAGAAGCTCAACAGAGCACCGCCATTCGCAACATCGCGGTGGAACAGTTGCAGATCATGGCTTTCATGACTCTGCTTTCTGGTTTGATCGGGATTGGCTTTGGCACCCTAAATGCCGGTGATATGTATTGGCTGCCCTCGATTAGCCCACTGCTGTCTAGCGTGACGGTGATTGGAGGATTGGGTTGGTTTCTGTGGCAGTTTGGGGCTAAAACAGGCACCTTAGAAAATGCCCGGTTGGGTGGTCAGGTGTTGGCTTGGAGCACCCTAGCAGGCGCGCTGTTGCAGTGGATTGTGCAAGTGGTTGTACAGTGGCGATCGGGCTTAGGTACGCTCCGCTGGCGTTTAAACTGGCGACAAAAAGAAGTGCGCGAAGTGCTGGGTATTATGCTGCCAGCGGTGCTTTCTACTTCGATGTTGCAGATTAATCTGTTTACCGATCTCACCTTTGCCGCCAGTATTCCCAAGGCAGCTCCGGCTTTTGCTTCAGCTAACTTATTGGTGCAGGTGCCGCTAGGAATTGTCTCTAGTTTTATTTTGACCCCGATGATGCCAATCTTTTCGCGGTTGGTAGAACCGCGCCATTGGCCAGAGCTAAAAGATCGGATTCGCCAAGGGATGATTTTAATTGGTCTGACCATGATGCCTTTGGGCGCAATGATTATTGCTTTGGCTCTGCCGCTGGTTAAAGTGGCTTTTGAGCGGGGAAATTTTACCGACCAAGATTCGCAGTTTTTAACTAGTATCTTGGTGGTCTCGGCCAGCGGGATGTTTTTCTTCTTGGGGCGAGATTTATTGATTCGGGTGTTTTATGCGCTTGGCGATGGCAAGACTCCTTTTAAGGTGAGTATTCTAAACATTTTTGTGAACGTGGGGCTAGATTTTTTGCTCTATAAACCTTTTGGCGCACCAGGAATCACTTTATCTACTCTAGGGGTGAACCTAGTTACCTTTGTGATTTTCTTGGTGATCTTAAACAAACGCTTAAAAGGATTGCCCTGGGCTGATTTAGGATTTCCGCTGTTTGGAATTTTGGGAGCCACGGCGATTTCTGGCTGTGCTACTTGGGCGATCGGGCAGTTCTGGCAGCATAATTTACCTCATAGCCTATTCAGTTTGATCGCAGAATTAATTGTAGCTGGTGGCTTTGGCTTACTCTTGTTTGGCCTTATCTCCACTCAAATCGGTATCCCCGAAGTAGATATCTTGATTGGCCGCATTCGCCAGAAATTCCGTAAGAAATAAGGCTAAGCTCACGATATGTCGGTACAATGTGGGTCGAGCAACATCGGCAGACCTAGAGCGAAATATTAAAAATGGGCATTTCACCGAGCGAATCACTGAGCGAACTCCAAACCCAACTGCAAGAATTACAAGCCGTTGCCATCAAAGCGATCGATGGCTGTGACAATCTAGAAGATCTAGAAAAGCTGCGGGTGGAGTATTTGGGCAAAAAAGGCCAGCTACCGCAGATTTTGCGCGGTATGGGGCAACTCAGCGCCGAAGAACGTCCGGCGATCGGCCTGGTTTCTAACCAAGTTAAAGATATTATTCAAAACAGCTTAGATCAGCAGAAAGAAGCTTTCTTGGCTGCCCAAATTCAAGCTCAGTTGGCAGCAGAAACCATTGATGTGACCATGCCGGGGGTTTATGTGCCCCTGGGTCGAGTGCATCCTTTGAATGGCATTATTGATCGGGCGATCGATATTTTCGTCGGCCTGGGCTACACCGTGGCTACCGGCCCAGAAATGGAAACAGACTACTATAACTTTGAAGCGCTCAATACTCCTGCTGACCACCCGGCGCGGGATATGCAGGATACTTTCTATCTGCCCGATGGTAACTTGCTGCGCACTCACACTTCGGCAGTGCAAATTCACTATTTAGAAGAAAACGAGCCGCCGATTAGAATTATTGCTCCTGGGCGCTGTTATCGCCGAGATACGGTGGATGCCACTCACTCAGCGGTTTTCCACCAAATTGAAATCTTGGCCGTCGATCAAGCTCTGACTTTTACCGATCTCAAGGGCACTATCAAAGAATTTTTGATGCAAATGTTTGGCATGGATTTACCGATCCGCTTCCGGGCCAGCTATTTCCCCTTTACTGAACCTTCGGCAGAAGTGGATGTGCAATGGCAAGGCAAATGGCTAGAAGTAATGGGCTGTGGGATGGTAGACCCCAATGTATTAACTAAAGTCGGCTGTGACCCCGAAATCTACAGCGGTTTCGCCGCAGGCTTCGGAGCCGAGCGCTTGGCGATGGTGCTCCATGAAATTGACGATATTCGTCGGTTGTATACTAGCGATCTTCGCTTTCTGCGCCAGTTCTAGATTGTCAACTTCCCGGCTTCGTTTGATGTTGGGATTCGGCTCCGCTCACCCAACAAATCAACCAGTTGGGTGAGCGGAGCCGAATCCCAACGATAGGCGTAGTCCGATCGATGACCTCAAAATCTCAACAAAATTAGAGCAGATCAAAAAGCGATCGATCTAACTCATAGCCCAAGGTCTTCGCCATAAATTTGATTGGGTTATAATCACTGCTGTTCTGCTGTTTTAGCCAACTCGTCGAAAAGAACACCTTGTGCATCACCCAAATCTCTAGAGCTTCAGGATTATATTGAATACCGGTTTGGCGGTTAAAAGCATGAGGGATCAACATCGCTGCATACCGCGCTAGCTCACCAGTCTGCCAATCTAACGCCAGTGGCAACCAAGGATACTGGGCATCCAGCCGAATAAACCATAGCCGGACTTCTGGAATCTCGGACAGTTCGCGGGGATCTTCATCGGCGCTCTCCCAGTCGATTTGGAACTGAATTTTTGCTGCCAATAAATTGCTCAAACCCGCAGTTTGCAAAGCTAAGAAGGTTCGATCGGCATTGTCTATACTTAAGGAGATGATCTCTTGATGAGCAACAGTAAAACGCATAGATAAAAACGCACAGATAAAATTTTAATTACAAATATAGACTCATCCCTAAAAAGCTAGTTCTTAAGACTATCTAAATAATGCAGTGATCGGTTTGCTAAAAGTGATAAAAGTATATTAAGCTGTCTGTGTAATTAAGTCTAAACATTAGCATTGGGAACCATCTAAGGTTCAAATGTTTCTGCTTCTGGCTTTGCAAATATTTGACAGTACTAAATAACGTCGCCGAAAGGTGCGATTACAAAAGTGGCAAGAACCAAGTGGCATCGGCTTATAGGGCGATCGGAAAAAACCGCAGAACCTGCCAGCCTGCCCGCTGAGCAGCCTGTAGAACAACTTGCAGATGCCGGATCTGTGGAGTTAATGGAGAGTTCAAGGATTCAGGGGTCTCAGCGGTTAAATTTAGTTGAAGAACTAGGCAATGATCGGTTTGACCCACCTGGTGAACTAGTTGCTTTTACAACTTCGGTTAGCAAGCTGACCGTATTAGCCGTCAAAAGAGCCAACCCTTGGTCAGTTTTTTGGCTAGTGTTGTTGGCTTCTGTGGGAGGACTTGGCACTCTTAGTGTTTTGCTGTTGACTGGTGTACCGGCGCAGCCAGACTGTGCCAAGGTTTCGATTATTTCTACTGACAGCGAAAAGCTGCACTGCGCCAAGGTAGCCACTTCTATCACCGATATGAAAGATGAACGGGCGAAGGTGCTGGCAGCGATCGATTTAGTAGACGATTGGGGTAGCAACCACCCGTTGGCCAATGATGGTAAAGCTCAGCTAGATCTTTGGTCTCGTCAGCTTATTAGAGTCTCCCGGCGAGATCTAGCCAACGATGGCGACATCAAAACAGCGATCGAAGGATTAAAAAAAATCCCTTCCACCAGCACTGCGTATCCTGATGCTCAATCGATGATCGAGAAGTGGGAGCAGCAGTGGGCAAAGGGTAATGAAAATAGTGCATCTTTCCAGCAGGCTTTGCAACAAGCCAAATGGTTTGAGGCTTCTCTTTACCTCAGTCGAGTTGGTTCGCTTCAGAGTAAATATTGGAGTCGCACTCAATACGACAAAATGTCTGCCCAGCTTGCCCGCGAGCAAGACGGTTGGGAACGCTACCAAGAAGCTGAGAGTTTGGCTTTGAGTGGCGATCTAGAAGATTACAAGCGGAATTCTTTTCACCGTTTTATTGGGGGCAAGCGTCCCGACGAAAAAGCTGAGGCTTCAGATTACACCAATGATCCTAAGGCATTGGCTAAGGCGGTCATCATTGGGAATGAAGTAAAAAAAGACACTTTCATTTATGAAAACGTGCAGCGCAAGAAAGGGCTATGGCAGAAGCGTCTGGCCGAAATTGCTGCCGAGAAATATCAATATCAAGATTTTGCTGGAGCGATCGCCGCCGCCAGCTTAGTGCCTAAGGGTTCAGCGGCTTATACCCAAGCGCAGAAATGGCAGCGGTTGAGCGAGTCTAAAGCTCCGCCGGTTAAAGAGGGTAAATCGGTAGATGACGATCAGTCTGAATCGCCAAAACCCCGCATAGTTAAACCAAAACGCACTTACTCAGATAATCCTAATTCTAAGAACCGTAGCAAGCAGACTAACTAATCTGCAAACATCAAACAATGCAGGGTGATAGGCATGGCACAGCGGGGCAATGAATATTGGCGGAGATTTGGTCGAGAACAAATCGATCGAGAAATCTTGCGAGTAGAGCGTTGCTTAGCTAGCAATGATCTTACGTTGATTGATCGGCTATTTTGGCAAGGAAGACGGCGAGAGCTACGAGTAGCTGCTTGGTTGATCGATCGGACGTTGACTCCGGTGGCAGCAGAGGATCGCAGTTTGGTCTGGGCACCCAATGACCAAATGGTGCAGCCCATTTTAAGTCAACCAATTGTGGGATCTTTGGCAGAATCTGCACCAGAGCGGCTATTTGCTTTGGGTCAAGACGATCGGGTCTTAGCAAACCTCAGTGGTCAGCCGCTAGAAATTGATATTTTACAGCCAGTGAAATGTCGGCAGTTATTATTAGCTGTCAGTGAGCAAATTCAGGCCACCTTGGCAGATCTGCGATCGATGTCGGTAGAGCAATTAGCTATTAACCAAACCGAGATCTTGTTAGATATTTGGCAGGGAAGTGCCAGTCGGTTCTTTGGTCGCTACTACACCTTAAAGGTGAGCGATAGCGCTTTGGAAGTAATTGGTACGCTGAACTTAGATCGCCTAACAGTAGGTGAGCAGCTCATTGAGCGAGTGCCTTGCAGCAGCGATTTGTGGCGATATTTACTGGGGCAAGCCGATGTTACCATCGACAATCAGCTCCATGCCTATGGTTCGGTGCCAGCCACTGAGTATGTGCAAGATTTGGCTACCAACGCCACCTTGCAAATTGCTAACGCGGTGCTATGGCCGTTTTTGAATCGCTTTGGTGAACTAGAGGCGGTCAAAGAGCAGTTTTATCGGCCTCAAATGTTGGCTACCCGTGATATTGCTCGGTTTCGGAATCATTTGTCTTGGCGGTATTATTTAGAGCGGCAATATTATCGACCGCTGGCTATTTTTGAAAGTCGCTATCCGCTGTTGGTATGTTCTTCTAAATCCAGCTTATCTGGCTCAATTGAATATCGATCGATCTACGCCCCCCGGCGGCAAGAGTTAGCTAAGCTGCGCGGTATTCCTTGGCTCGTGACCATGATACTAGAGTTTCGGGATGCAGTTACGCCTTTTGCCACTGGGGCTACTACTTTTTTTGGTAACGTTGTGGTATATGTCTTGACCGAAATTGTGGGGCGGGGACTGGGTTTGATCGGCAAAGGTATCCTGCAAGGCATTGGTCAGGCTTGGCAAGAACGACCGCGATCTTAAGTTTTTGGAACATTTACTGATACATTGGGTCGAGGGGTGAAGAGCACATGCAGAATCTAACCCGCCATGAATCAGTCAATTTCACTATCTTGGTCGCAAATGGAGACCCCCCTCCCCCAGCAGAGAGTGTCAGTAGACAGTCTATCGAACCACGACCTCATTCTGATGGCGCAGGCTGGAGCGCGACCAGATCGAGCGGCTTTGACCGAAATTATGAAGCGCTACCGTTCTCATGTCGATCGGTTGCTATATCATTTGGCTCCAGACTGGCAGGATCGAGCAGATCTTTCGCAAGAAGTATGGATTCGGGTTTATCGCAACATTAAAAACTTAAATGAACCAGAGAAATTCCGGGGCTGGTTGAGTCGCATTGCTACTAATTTATTCTATGACGAGTTACGCAAGCGTAAACGCAACAGCAGTCCATTGTCTTTAGATGCGCCGATTTTGTTAGATGGCAGTGAGCTAGATTGGGAAATTGCCGCCGATGGCCCCAGCCCCGAAGACAATATGGCAACTCGGGAGTTCTATGAACAGTTACGGGTGGCGATCGCCGATTTACCAGATGCTTTCCGACAGACCATTATTCTGCGGGAAATTGATGGTCGGTCTTATGAAGAGATCGCTGAGGCGACCCAAGTTTCGATCGGGACGGTGAAGTCACGAATTGCTCGGGCAAGGCTACGATTGCAAGAGCAACTGAGTGGTTATTTGGGTTCTTGATGAACTTTTGTCCATTTTTGGTCATATTAGACTGTAGTAGCCCATTATTTTGATTAAATATAAAGAGCGGTAGCTCTGGAGCAGAGATTATGTTAGATGTACTAGACAATGGCCAAAATGGTGATCAAAATGGTGATCAAAACAGTGGCCTAGAAAAATTCGAACTATTGAGCGCCTATCTCGATGGGGAAGTGACCATGGCAGAGCGCAAGCAAGTTGATTTGTGGCTGCAAGAAGATGCCTCTTTCAAGGCGATGTACAGCAAAATGCGCGGTATGCACACCGCGATCGAACAAATTCCGCTGCCTCCAGTAACTGAGTCAATCAACAAGTTTGCTGATCAGGTCTTCGCCAAAATTGATCAGCGTCGGCAGTTTAAGTTCCTCAAAGTAGTTGGCGGAGCCTGTGTGGCCGGAATGGTGGCGGCAGGTGCCGTGTTTACTGCAACTTTCCAAGGCTCCAATCACCAGCTTCAGATGGCCAAGAGTGTATTGCCTACCTCGGTGCCGAATTCTTTATCGATTTTAGTGAAGCCTGCTCCTTTGATGGTGGCTTTGAATGATTCGATCGTCCAAATTTCGCCTAATAAAGTGGTTACACCGAAGGGCAAGGCCGACATTATTGATTTGTTAGACGGTGATGATCTCTAGATTTCTTTTTTAGCTACCGTTAGACACTGGCTCTAAAGCGCCAGTGTTTTTTTAGGAATATATTTTTTCCATGTCTTTGATTACTTCGCAACTTACTCGCCAGCAAAAAGATTTGGTGCGCAATATCATTACCAACTATGCAGCGGGCTATTTTTTGATGGCTGAGGAGGCCGGTTTGCAGTGGTATAGCAGTAATCAGCGGGCGATTATTCCTTTAGATGAGGGGTTTCGCTATCCAAAGTCGTTGCAGCGGGTGCTGAATAGTGGTCAGTTTGAGGTGGCGATTGATCGGGATTTTGCGGCGGTGGTGGAAGGCTGTGCCGATCGAGATACTACTTGGATTTCAGATGAGCTAAAGGAGATTTATTATTTGCTGCATACAGCGGGCTGGGCACATAGTTTTGAGACTTGGCAGGGCGATCGGCTAGCAGGGGGCATTTTGGGTATTGTGATTGGGGGGGCTTTTATTGGGGAATCGATGTTTTTTAATATCCCGGAAGGCTCGAAGGTGGCGATGGTGAAGTTGGTAGAGCATTTACGGCAGCGAGGTTTTATGTTGTTCGATGCTCAGATGCAGAATCCGCATTTGGAAAGGTTTGGGGCGATCGAGGTGGAGCCAGATAGGTACGATCAGATGCTAGATGTAGCGGTCAGTAAAACTTGTGAATTTGAAATTGGGGATCGATCGCAATGATATTGTTTTGGGTTTACACCATTTATCTTTGCGACCGTATACTGATTTTGCTGTGGTTTAATTTACTGGGCGGTGAGGCTGGCATAAACAATGATCGAATTGGCATAAGGTGCAAGTGTATCTACTTCCATGCTGGCGATATCACCATCGGCGATGGTCATTTGACAGTTTTGGATCACTTTTGGATCACTTTTAAATTAGTCCGCTTCAACCATGTAGATAATCTGTTTTACTGTTCACCTAAAAACAAAAAATAAGGGCAAACTACTCGACAACCAAAGATAACTTTATTCCCTAATAATTTAGAGCATAGAGCCAGAATTGAAAAGTTGAATGCCTAGCAGCTTACCTTAATGGTTCCTAAATATATAGCTTCAGTAACGACCTAAACCCGATTCAGTAACAGCCAAGCGAGCAAGCTCCACTCTTAGTTCAGAAGTCGTAAATAAGTCCTGTTGATGAGGTAACAGTGCTCATATTGTCTCCTCACCAGAGAACTCAAACAACCTTAGTTTAAGGACTTAATTAGCAGGAATATAGACTTTTTCGTAAGTTAGAGGATTTAAGGCTGAAAGATATGCTATATATAAATTTCAGTTTGAAATTATTTTAAAGCCATTAGGACTTATAAGCCAATCTAACTAGCTAGGCTTTTATTGATTAACTTTATTTTGGGGTGAGCGGAGTCTTTCAGATGGATCACCGGAAACGCAAACGCAAGCGAGGAGTCACTTTAACTTCTGCTGGTCTCCAAAAGCTAGAAGAGGCCAGGTCTCTGGCTGAAATGAATAAAAATTGGGGAGTGCGCCTTACCCTAGAAAATTTGAGTGAGATGGTGGGTGTGGCTCCTGACACGGTTATGAGAGTTTTTGCTGGTGAAGAGCGGGTCGATAAACATACCTTAAGGCGTTGCTTTCAAGCCTTTCAGTTAAACTTAGACACATCAGATTACTTGCAGCCTTCGAGCGACTTAGATGAACCAGAAGATTTTGATGATCGCTTGGTCAGAAACTTAGTAACATCTGTATTTCCTCTCACTACAAGTATAGTACTAGATTTACCAAAAGGTCAAGTACCATTAGAATCCTCTTTCTATGTCGATCGACAGCCTTTTGAATCTCGCTGCCAAGAGGTAATTCAAGAACCTGGAGCTTTGATTCGGATTAAAGCTCCCAAAGAAATGGGCAAGACCTCTCTGATGGCTAGAATCCTCGCTACAGCCAGAGAGCAAAGCTATTTGACGGTAACTTTAAGCTTACGGTTAGCAGATGAAAGCATTTTCTTGAGCCTCAAGAGATTTCTCCAATGGTTTTGTGCTTGTGTGAGCCAAAGCCTAGGGTTGCCAAATCACTTAGAAGAACAGTGGGATGAAATTTTTGGCAATAATTACAATGCTATTAGCTACTTTGAAAAATATATTTTAGCCAGCATCGATCGACCGTTGGTAATGGCCTTAGATGATATCGACTGTATTTTTAAGCATCAAAAGATTGCCTCAGACTTTTTGGGCCTACTGCGCGCTATGCACGAGAAAGCTAAGTATGGTGATGGGCATAGTGAATCTTGGCAAAGGCTGCGGATTATTGTGATTCATTCTACCGAAGTTTATATTGCGCTCAACAGTCATCAGTCTCCGTTTAATGTGGGCTTGTCAGTAGATCTGCCAGAATTCACCCCGAGTCAAGTTTTAGACTTAGCTCAGCGACATCAGTTGAATTGGGATAACTCTACCGTAGATTGTTTGATGGATTACGTGGGTGGTCATCCCTCCTTGATTCGTCAAGCTCTATACTCCATTGCCCGCAACGAAATTTCGTTAACAGAATTAGTGGGTACATCTAGCTTTGCTAACCATATTTATGATGATTGCCTAGGCCGCCTATGGGGGTATTTGCAGCAGCAGCCTGCTTTACTGAGTGCTTTTAGGCAAGTAATTAAAGCTTCAGAGCCAGTCCAGATAGATTCTATCCAAGGCTTTTTGTTGAAGAGTTTGGGATTAATTTATTTCCAAGATGGCCTAGGCACCCCCTCCTGTCAGCTATGTATTCAGTATTTTCGTGATCGGGTCTAAGTTTTACCATGCCTAGTGTTTATCCTCCTTTTAGTTACCAAATTGGTGGTAGTCTTGCCATTAAATCGTCTTGCTACGTAGAGCGGCGGGCTGATTTAGAGCTTTATGAAGGGCTGAAGGCAGGGCTGTTTTGCTATGTGCTTAATTCTCGGCAAATGGGCAAGTCTAGTTTGCGGGTGCAGGCTATGCACCGACTGCATCAAGATGGCATTGCTTGCGGAGTAATAGATATTACGGCGATCGGCTCCCAAGAAATTACGGCAGAACAATGGTATGCCAGCATTTTAAGCAGTTTGGTTAGTGCTTTTCGGTTAGATATTAATTTGCGAGACTGGTGGCAAGAAAATTTGTATTTATCGCCAATTAAACGACTAAGCAAGTTTATAGAAGATATTTTGTTGGTAGAAAACAGCCAAAATATAGTAATTTTTATTGATGAAATCGATAGCATTTTAGGATTGCCCTTTTCGGTAGATGACTTTTTTGCTTGGATTCGATCGTGTTATAACCAGCGCACTGATCAGCCTGCTTATTGCAGAATTACTTTTGCGCTGTTGGGGGTAGCGACTCCGGCAGATTTAATGACCGATAAAAGTCGTACTCCCTTTAATATTGGCAAAGCGATTTCTTTAAATGGCTTTGAACTACACGAGTCCAAGCCATTAATGCAGGGCTTACAGGGAAAATTTGAGCAGCCTCAACATGTCTTGGCCGAAGTACTAGCTTGGACAGGTGGGCAGCCTTTTTTGACTCAGCGGATTTGTCATATTTTGTTGGAAGAAGTCGATCGATCCACTGTTAACTTACAGCGTTGTCAAAATGATTTATCGAGTTCTGTGGCAGGTTGGGTAGCCGAAGTGATTCACCGCCGGGTCATTAGTAACTGGGCTAGTCAAGATGAGCCAGAGCATCTCAAAACTATCCGTGATCGGCTATTGCGCAATAAGCAGCAGTCTAGTCGGCTGTTAGGGCTATATGGCCAAATCAGCGAAAACAGCGAAATTAATTTTGGTGATGATCCAGAGCAAATGGAGCTGTTGCTATCTGGCTTAGTCGTAAAGCGACAGTCTGCGACAAGTGCCCCAACTCTGCAAGTCTATAATCGCATTTATCAAGCTATTTTTAGTAAAGCCTGGTTAGAAAAAGAGCTAGCTAGGCTGCGTCCTTATGCTGAATGTATCACCATCTGGCTGGCTGCCGATGGGTTAGATGAATCAAGGCTGCTGCGAGGCAGCTCACTGCAAGCGGCTCTTACCTGGGCTACTGACAAAAAACTGAGTAATGACGACTATCGATTTTTAAACGCCAGTCAAGCGTTAGAAAGCTACACTACCAACTTATTGAATGAGCAGCGGTTGAGTCTGATTTTAAAGCGCTTTTTGGCCGCTGCGCTATTGGCGATCATTTTGCTGATTGGTTTAGCTGGCTTATCTTTCCGTGAAGCTTTAAAATCGACTCTTTAAAGCCTTGCTGAGGTACGGAAATGTCTCTAGTCGAAGCCAAGCTGAGTTTTGGCAACTTGCTGATGCCTCGATCAATATTACTTACCAAATTTCAGTGGATTACCGATATAATTTATTAGAACTCTACTGATAAACCGGCATTATTTATGAATCGCGCTCTTTGGTGGTTGACAGGTTTGCTGGTAGGGACAAATGTGATGCTGGTGCAGCAGGCCGTGGTGGCCAAGTCGCCCCAAGAAGTAGCCCGTGTTGCCAAGGCGATTACGGTAGCCATCAAGATGGTGGGTACGAAGAATGTGGGTTCGGGGATTTTACTGCAACGGCAGGGAGATGTATATACGGTGTTGACGGCGGGACATGTGGTGAGTAAGCCCCAGGGTGTTTTTACGCTCAAGACTGTTGATGGTCAGGTGCATCGGGCGATCGCTGGTTCGGTGCGGTTGCCGGGGAGTAAGCTCGATTTGGCAGTGCTGAAGTTTCGGAGTAGTAATCAGTATACTTTGGTGAAAATTGGTACTAGCAATACTTTGGAAGAGCTATCACCGATCTATGTGGCGGGGTTTCCGGCGGAGAGTACGGCTAATGGTGACGTGGTGATTGAGGGTGAGACTTTTATTGTGACGGAAGGCAAGGTGACGGGGAAGGCCACCAAGGGTAATGAGAAGGGGTATTCGTTGATTTATAGCAATATTACTAAGCCAGGAATGAGTGGTGGGCCGGTGTTGAATGAGGCGGGGGAGTTGGTGGCTATTCATGGGCAGGGCGATCGGGAAGATGACGGTGCTGGTGGTAAAACTGGTTTGAATTTGGGGATTGTGGTGGAGCGGTTTGGGACGGTGGAGGTGGCTTTGGGGGTGAGGCCAGAGCAACAAATTGCAGCTTTGTCACCTAGCACTCAACTTAATGCTACTGATTATTTTGTTAGTGGTTATGACAAGAATGAAAAAGGAGATTTTCGTGGGGCGTTGGCTGACTACAACCAGGCGATCGCCCTCAACCCGAAAAATTCAATTGCCTACAACAATCGCGGCTTTCTGAAATCTCAGAAGCTAAATGATGTGCAGGGAGCGCTGTCTGACTACAACCAGGCGATCGCCCTCAACCCGAAAAATTCAGTTGCCTACAACAATCGCGGCCTTCTGAAATCTCAGAAGCTAAATGATGTGCAGGGAGCGCTGTCTGACTACAACCAGGCGATCGCCCTCGACCCGAAAGATTCAAATGCCTACAGCAATCGCGGCCTTCTGAAAAAAAACAAGCTAAATGATGTGCAGGGAGCGCTGTCTGACTACAACCAGGCGATCGCCCTCAACCCGAGATATTCAGTTGCCTACAACAATCGCGGCGTTCTGAAATCTCAGAAGCTAAATGATGTGCAGGGAGCGCTGTCTGACTACAACCAGGCGATCGCCCTCAACCCGAAAGATTCAAATGCCTACTACAATCGCGGCGTTCTGAAATATCAGAATCTAAATGATGTGCAGGGAGCGCTGTCTGACTACAACCAGGCGATCGAAATCAACCCTCAAGTTACTCACAACTACTACAATCGCGGTGATTTATTTTATTTCGTAGGCAATATCGCCGCAGCAATCAAAGATTTCCGTAGAGTAGTAGTGATCGATCCAAATGGATCTAATGGATTAATCGCCAAAGGCATCATTCAAACCCAAGAAGGCTCCTACTCCATAGCAATTATCAACTTCAACCAAGTAGTCCAATTTGCCCCTAACGAAGGAGATCCCTACAAATATCGAGGTATTGCCTACCAAAAGCAAGGCAACCGTACCGCTGCAATCGCCGATTGGCACAAAGCTGCCCAAGCCTACAAAAATGCTAACTATTCCAAAGACTACAAAATGGTGCGGGACTGGCTCCAACAGCTCGGTGCTTCTGAGTAAACCATTACATCATGAAGCTTTAGTTATCGATACCAGAAAAGCTATGGGTAATATGGAACAGTCTCGTGGCCGCCAGTGATTGATTCTGGTCAAAGGCTAATAAGCCTCATTGCTCACAACTCATCCTAAAGAATTAAAATAAATTACCAAATCTTACCCAGTCAGAGGTGGGCTATGATGGTTGCTACTAACACTGCCATTTTAAATGTTCTGGCAATCGACTCCCTTCCGTGGCATAATTAGTAGCATCTTAAGTAGTATGACATCAGAACTTGTATGAAAATATCTGTTTCGCTGCCGCAGGAATTAGTCAATTACATCGACAACAAAGTAGATAACCGTAGCAAGCTCATCGAGTCTTTGTTGCTTACTTGGCAAAAGCAGCAGCAAAAAGAACTGATGCTGGCAGCTTGCTTGGCACTAGATGAACAACAACCAACCGAGGAAGCCGAATGGGAACAAGCAGCGATTACCGATTGGGAAGCATCTGGCTGGTAAGCTTCGACCCTTCAGTGGGTAGCGAAATTCGTAAAACTCGTCCGGCAATAATTGTTTCGGGTACAACTTTTAACCAGCGACGAAAAATAACTGTTTTGCCGATTACCTCCAGTAGCCCAGACAGCAGGCTCTTACCAGTAGTTGTCCCAATAAATCCGAGTTCTGAAAACGGTTTGACCACCGATAGTTTTATTGTTTGTATCGATCCGATGACTTTTGATAAAAGGCGGCTGATCAAACAACTTGGAATACTCGAACAGGATCAGATTCGACAAGTACAGTCTATTCTGCACCGTTATCTAGATTTAGATTTGATCGCCCCACTCGCACCTGTGGAGATCAGCTCGGATCAAAAGAAAATTGACGACTGCAATTAAAATAATCAAATTAATTAGCCAACAAAAAACCCCTCTTTCGAGGGGTCTTTTGCATCAAAAGTTAAAAGTTAACCGTTGATGGAAGGAGCAGTCAAAGCTACAGGAGTTGCTTCGCCAGCAGCCAAGTCCAAGGGGAAGTTGTGAGCGTTGCGCTCGTGCATTACTTCCATACCTAAGTTGGCACGGTTGATAATGTCAGCCCAGGTGTTGATAACGCGACCTTGAGTGTCAATTACCGAAGAGTTGAAGTTGAAACCGTTAAGGTTGAAGGCCATGGTGCTTACGCCCAGAGCAGTAAACCAGATTCCAACTACAGGCCATGCACCTAACAAGAAGTGCAAAGAGCGAGAGTTGTTGAAAGAAGCATATTGGAAAATCAAACGACCGAAGTAGCCATGAGCTGCAACGATGTTGTAAGTTTCGCCTTCTTGACCGAACTTGTAGCCGTAGTTTAAGGATTCAACTTCAGTAGTTTCACGTACCAAAGAAGAAGTTACCAAAGAACCGTGCATAGCGGAGAACAAGGAGCCACCAAATACACCAGCTACTCCCAACATGTGGAATGGGTGCATTAAGATGTTGTGCTCAGCTTGGAATACGATCATGAAGTTGAAAGTACCGCTGATACCCAAAGGCATACCGTCAGAGAAAGAACCTTGACCGATAGGGTAGATCAAGAATACTGCGGTTGCTGCTGCTACTGGAGCAGAGTAAGCAACACAGATCCAAGGACGCATACCTAGACGGTAGGAAAGTTCCCACTCACGACCCATGTAACAGAAGATTCCGATCAAAAAGTGGAATACTACTAATTGGTAAGGGCCGCCGTTGTACAACCACTCATCTAAGGAAGCAGCTTCCCAGATTGGGTAGAAGTGAAGACCAATTGCATTGGATGAAGGAATAACAGCACCAGAAATGATGTTGTTTCCGTACATCAATGAACCAGCTACAGGCTCACGGATACCATCGATGTCTACAGGAGGAGCAGCGATGAAGGCGATGATGAAACAGATAGTTGCGGAAAGAAGGGTAGGAATCATCAAGATGCCAAACCAACCTACATAAAGGCGGTTCTCAGTCGATGTTACCCATCCGCAAAAACGGTCCCATACGTTGGCGCTTTCGCGACGTTGTAAAGTAGTTGTCATTTTGCTTATGATTGCTATGAATTTTTAAGGTTCGAGATATGGGCTTGCGCTCATGTCTTTAATATTAGAACACTTATTTAGCTTTGTAAAGAGGAAATAAGAATAATATTTTTTTCCTGAGATATAAATAGTTTCTAACCCGGTGGCCAAGCCATTTGGCGCTGACCAAGAATATGAAAATGTAAATGAGAAACAGTCTGACCGCCATCGGCACCAATATTTGTCACGACCCGATAACCTTTGGTCAGCTCAGCTTCAGCGGCAATTTGCTGAATTTTGACCATCAGATGACCCAAAGTAGCCTGGTCGGCAGGAGTTACCGAAGCGATCGACTCGATCGGCTGTTTCGGGATCACTAATATATGTACAGGAGCCTGGGGCTGAATGTCACGGAAGGCCAAAATCAGGTCATCTTCATAGACAATGTCAGCCGGAATCTCGCGGCGGATGATTTTGTTAAAGATGGTTTCGCTCATAATCCTCTAAGTAAATGGGGACAATCGATGATTAGGCAAAATTACAGCCCGCTCATTTTTACCGGAAAGAATCGTAGGTAATCCCGGCACTCTTGATGCGTTGAATGGCTTCACCTAGGCGATCGCAGTCGGCAATCAGGCTCATGCGCACATAGCCTTCACCCCCAGTGCCAAAAGCATTCCCCGGCGTTAGCACCACCCCTGTTTCGCTTAGCACCTTTAGGGCAAACTCTGTAGAACCAATTCCTGGCGGACAAGCAATCCATAAATACATGGTGGCTTTAGTCTTGGTGATATTCCAACCCAGCTCAGCCATCCCTGCAATCACAAAATCGCGCCTTTCTTTGTAACGGTTTTGCACCTCCGACACATAGGAATCGGGTAAATTTAAAGCCGTCTCGGCAGCCGACTGAAGCGCCGCAAAAATTCCATAGTCTAAATTGGTCTTGAGAGTGCGCAGACCCTGAATAATCTGAGAATTACCCACCACAAACCCTATCCGCCAGCCCGCCATGTTGTAGGTCTTAGACATGGTGTGGAACTCCACGCCAATCTCTTTGGCACCAGGAATCTCTAATAAGCTAGTGGGCTGATAGCCATCAAAAGCCAGCTCGGCATAGCAGAGATCATGTACCAAAATAATTTCGTATTTGTGGGCAAAGGCCACAATTTCTTCATAAAACTCCCGAGGTGCCGTCGCTCCGGTGGGGTTGCTAGGATAGTTGAAGAACAACATCTTGGCTCTTCTGGCCACGTCTTCCGGAATTTTGCTCAGGTCAATGATCCAATCATTCTCTGCTGTTAAGAGCATTTCGTGAATCTCGGCTCCAGCGATCATCGGGCCACGAAAATGCACTGGGTATGCCGGGTTGGGCACCAACACCACATCGCCTGGATCCAGAAAAGCCATTGCTAAATGCGCTAATCCTTCCTTAGAACCCATCAGAGGCAAGGCTTCATTTTCAGGATTCAAGGTCACGCCATAGCGACGGTGATACCACTCTGCCACCGTGCGCCGAAAGCTGCCCACTCCTTCAAAGGGCGGATAGCCATGAATATTTGGATCATCTAGGGCTTTTTTGGCAGCAGCAATGACCGACTCATGGGCGGCTCCATCGGGGTTGCCCATCCCTAAGTCGATAAGGTCGATACCCTGTTTACGGGCATTGGTCTTGAGTTCATCTAGCCGCGCAAAGACGTACTGCGGCAAATTGCGAACCCGAGTAGCCGGACTAATCCAATCTAATGTCATTGAAGCGATGTGGCGATACAAAGAGCACGAATACCCAGCATACCAGAGCGATCGAACAGAAATCAGGAATCATCAAAAGTTATTGAAGTCAAAGTTAATCTTTAAAAAACACCTTCACGATCGGGGCACCGATAGACTAGTGAAACTAACGATCAAAACAGCAGCCAAATTGCGCTTTATTACGAACTGTTACGAGTGTCTTTGGAATTACTCACCAATGCCCGAAAATACATTTTGAAGGTAGCCGACCTTACCGAGATCCCCACAGTCGATGTTTCGTTAGCGAAGCCTGCCCTAAGGATACAAAACTTTAGGCAAATTGATCGTGTGTTTTCACAGGCTCGGCGCTATAGTTTAACTTGGTACAGCCAGTTATATTTTCATATCTGGTTTATAAATTTTTTTTGGAGTAATACACAATAATGAGTATCGTCACCAAAGCGATCGTCAATGCTGACGCTGAAGCCCGTTACCTAAGCCCCGGCGAACTCGACCGGATCAAGTCTTTTGTAACTTCTGGCGAACGTCGCCTCAGAATCGCTCAGACCTTGACTGATTCCCGCGAGCGTCTAGTTAAAGAAGCTGGTAACAAACTGTTCCAACAACGCCCTGATGTGGTTTCTCCTGGTGGAAACGCTTACGGCGAAGAAATGACTGCAACTTGCTTGCGTGACATGGACTACTACCTACGTTTGATCACTTACGGAGTAGTTGCTGGCGATGTTACCCCGATCGAAGAAATCGGTGTTGTCGGCGTGCGCGAAATGTACAAGTCTTTGGGCACCCCGATCGATGCAGTTGCCAGTGGCATCCGTGCGATGAAAGATGCTGCTGTAGCCATGATGTCTGGTGAAGACGCTGCTGAAGCAGGTGCTTACTTCGATTATCTAATCGGCGCAATGGGTTAATCGTTTGATTAACACCCCTGAGGCTTCAACAATCAAGTTAACAGTTAAGGAATATAAACAATGCAAGACGCAATCACTTCTGTAATCAACTCTTCGGACGTTCAGGGTAAGTACCTGGACGCAAACTCACTGAGCAAGCTAAAAGCTTACTTCGGTACTGGCGAACTGCGGGTACGTGCTGCTGGCACGATCAGTGCTAACGCTGCCACCATCGTTAAAGAAGCTGTAGCTAAGTCTTTGCTGTACTCGGACATTACTCGTCCCGGTGGCAACATGTACACTACTCGTCGCTATGCTGCTTGCATTCGTGACTTGGACTACTACCTGCGCTACTCGACCTATGCCATGTTGGCTGGCGACCCTTCCATTTTGGATGAGCGCGTATTAAACGGTTTGAAAGAAACTTACAACTCCTTAGGAGTTCCTGTTGCTGCTACTTCTCAAGCTATTCAAGCTATGAAAGAAGTAACTGCTAGCTTAGTTGGCGCTGATGCCGGTAAGGAAATGGGCGTTTACTTCGACTATATCTGCTCTGGCTTGGGTTAATCTCAGCTTAGAACAGGTGAATTTAGAGTCCGGGAAGTTGGGGGTGGGTGCTAGCTCTGCGAGAGCCAATCTAAACTTAGGTCGGTTGCGAAGCGCTAATGCTGATTCTTAATCTCCCGGACTTTGAGGTATCTGGGCAATAATATTTAAAATAGCTTACGGAGAAATTCCAATATGCGGATGTTCAAAGTTACTGCCTGTGTGCCGAGCCTATCACGGACTCGCACTCAGCGCGAACTGCAAAATACTTACTTTACTAAGTTAGTTCCTTACGATAATTGGTTTCGTGAACAGCAGCGCATTATGAAAATGGGCGGCAAGATCGTGAAGGTAGAATTAGCTACTGGTAAGCCCGGTATGAATACTGGTTTACAGTAAATCAAGAAATCATCGAACAAAAAAGAGGTGTTGAGCCTCTTTTTTATTGCGCATCTCCGAAAATATCTGGCAATCATCCCGCCAGCAGTAATTCGGAACCCAACAAATGATTTAAGAAACTATTGCTCAGCTCTGGTTGCCATTCCCGAAACCGTATAATAATGCGGGTGAACACAAAGATCACTTCAATGCCATGCACTAGCTCATCAGTGGCGATCGATTTCTGCACCAAGTCTTGGCCATGAGTACGCTCTTGCTTTTGATGACGAATAATGCCAAATAGATATTTGCTGACATCGTTACATTGCTGCCAGAAAGGAGTCGGAAAGGCCCAACGGCTGAAGCCCCAAAACTTGGACAAATGATTCACTTCATCTTGCAATGGTTGGGCGATCGCCTGTTGTAAAGCCCCGGTAGAATGCGCCATCAACCATAGATATACTGATACGGCACCCCACTCTGTACTAATGCGGCTAACAGTGTGCTGATATAAGTCTGCGATCATGTCGTCACTGGGCTGGTATCCTAATACGGTATTTGGCTTGGGCTGAATCTTTGAACCTGTCAAATGGTAATAAATTTTGCTGAAAGCTGGGGCATGTTGGCGTTCTTCTTTTTCCCAAGTTCCAGCTTTTTTTAAGGACCCATCAGGGTGCTGTTCACCGCCCATAAAGTAGGCCATCTGCGGATGTAGAGCCTGCATATAGCCCCAGCTTTCTTGAGAATACTGCCGAATTGGTGCTTCAATTTCGGTGGCTCCGGCGACAATCATGGCAAACATCTCTGGATCGATACCGATGATTTGATCGGGTGAAATAGCCTGCCAATTGATCGGTCCCCAGGGGCGCTGGTGAGGATTAGTAAACTGGCTGGGTAAGTCGGCAATGTGACCGCTGAGAATTGGGATTGATAGGTATCGATCGATCAAACAATTAATGCGAGTGCGAATTTGCAAATAGTTGGGGTTAGCAGTGAAAGTACCGGCGAGGTCGGAGGTGGTAGTCAGGTTCATGGTAATTATGGGGTTTGTGGTTGATATTGACATTCTGGCAGTGGTCTAGATGTAGCCACAATGAGCGATACCAAGGAACTCCCAGCGATCGGTAACAAGGTGAAGGGGGGTGAAGCAAGGTGAAGTAGAATGGAGTAGTTCTCTGAAAAAATCTCTTTATTCAATGGATGCTGAGCAAATTGCCATCTGGCTGCCGCCGAAACAGCAAGAGTTATTAATTACCCAAGCGATCAGCCTAGTCGGCGTTACCAGGGTGCGGGCAGAATGCTGGGTGCGGCTGTGGATTTATTTATTAGTGAAAGAGCTTTTAGCAGAGCAGCCCCGCTTGCAGCCGCCATTAGGGGAGTTGACTTTGCCGACTGCGGCAATAAGCTGTACTCACCGCGAAGCCGCCGAGATTTTTTATCATGATCGAGAGCAAGGCAGTGATCGAGCGGCAGGGATGATGCTCGACAAATTGGCGGCGCTGGGTTTAATCAATAAACAGTTTGATGGCAACACGACCCGTATTACTATTCAGCCGCTGTTACCGGTGGTGAAGGCGATCGAAGCAGCAGAACTAGAAATAGCTGAGTTTGATCCGCGCTGTGATGCCATTACGGTAGCCAACTTGCTAGCTAGTAACTACAATTGGATGAACCGCAATACTGCCGCTGTGCCCCAACGAATTGCCCAACTATTAAGGCAGTGGTCGCGCCAGTACCCAGTGGGAATGCGGGTGCTGCGCCGTAGTGATAATTTGAACCCGGTGGGTTTTTGTTTACTTTATCCAACAATTAGTACTTCTGATACCAATTTTTTCGGATCACCGACTCAGGGGTTGCATTTTAGTAGCATGATGGATGTAGATCCTTTTGAATTAGCGACTCCTGGAGATTTAGACTGTGTCTCGTTGTTTGTGCGTAGTTGGATTATTGAACCCAGCTATGTGGCGGAATATCGACCATTGCTTTTGCAAGATGCTCAGGCTACGTTACAGCGAATGCAAGGAGATTTTCCGAATCTTTGTGACCTTTATAGAACCCATTTGGGATCTATTTTT
>JAYSRP010000242.1:0-12395 GCA_043721015.1 Synechococcales cyanobacterium
ACCGAGTTAATGAGGTTGACTCAGGGAGAACTAGTGAGTAAATCTGGCGCTGAGGGCATTCAATGTATTGGCAAAGTCGGCGAAGGTATGGGCTTGGCAATTAAGGCCAATGACGGCAGTGCCCGCAGTAAATATGCGACGGCGTTGCACTTGTTACAACAAATGGGTTGGGTCAGTCCAGCGGTGGTCGAAACTATGGCGACCAAGTTCATCAATGTCGGCGAATATACCCGCCTAGATGTAATTGGCGAATTGGCCATGGATTAGATCAACCAGTTGGCTGAGCGGAGCCGAAGCCAACGACCAGCGCAGTCAGAGAATCTCTCACGGACTACGCTTGATCAGTCTTCGGCTTCGCTCAGACTTCAGATTCTAGATTAAGCTGCTAAGTTAGCTGCCGCAAAATCCCAGTTCACCAAGTTTTCCAAATAAGCGGTGATAAAATCCGGGCGACGATTTTGGAAATCGATATAATAAGCGTGCTCCCAAACATCCAAAGTCAACAGAGGAGTTTGACCATGAGCGATCGGGTTTTCGGCATTGCCCGACTTAGTAATCTTTAAGCCATCGCCATCTTTGATCAACCAAGCCCAACCACTACCAAACTGAGTAGTAGCAGCAGCCTTGAACTCTTCTTTGAACTTGTCTAGGCTACCAAAAGAAGCATCGATTTTTGCGGCCAAATCTCCGGTAGGAGCACCGCCACCATTTTGCTTCATCGAATTCCAGAAAAAAGTGTGGTTCCAAACTTGAGCGGCATTGTTAAAAATACCGGCCTTGCTGGCATCACCAAAGGTTGCTTTAATGATTTCTTCCAAAGACATAGTTGCCATAGGAGTATCTTTAGTCAAATTGTTTAAATTAGTAACATAGGTAGCATGGTGCTTGCCGTAATGAAACTCAAAAGTTTTGGCCGTCATGTGCGGTTCCAAAGCTGTGACGGCGTAGGGTAATGCTGGTTGCTCAAAAGCCATTGGTTCCAATCCTTTTATGTAAAGCTGCGATCCGCTGTTTGTAACTTCGGCGATCGAAGGCCAGACTGCGATGTATTTTAAACACACTCAGTCTGAAAACAGACTTTCGCATTCTAGCCGAAAAAGATCGAGGAAATCAAAGCCATCACTAATCTCACACCTGCTTTTTACTGAACTTAGGTAATTCCAGCGTAGTATTTGGCCGGGTTTTCATCTCAGCAGCAGCCTCTACCGCTGGCGTTGGCCAACTCGGACGCATTGGCTCCATTTCAAACTCTAAGGCACCAGAAATAGGACTATCATCTAGAGTGTCTTCGGCAATTTGTACCCGCTGAATATCCGAAGCAGGTGCGGGAGGCACAGGCTCAGCAGCAGGCTGACTTTTGAGGCGGCGGTATAGCTCTTGCGCCACAGCCTCGGTTTTGTATAGCTTCTGGGCTTGCTCGGTGTGATTTTGACGCAACTGGGAATTTTCGTTGTCTAGTTCACCCACGATCGTCTGGGCAATTTCTAGCTTTTGGGAAAGAGTTTCTACCAGCACCTGCTGACGCTGGCCAATTTGATGCGAGTTTTCGAGCTGCTCAAACATAGCAGCTACCCGATCGCGGGCGGCCTGTAATTCATCATCTTGCTGAACAATTTTGATGCCCTGCGATCGACTGCGCTCTTGATGGTTGATTACTTCTTGCTTGGCAGCAACCAAATTTACTTCCAAAGCCTCAATTTGGTCTAGTAACTTGCGGTTGGTCAAACGGAGATTTTTCACCACCGTCAACCAGTCAGTAGATTCTCCTTGGGGCGAAGCAGTGGTGTAAACAGTCTCTACATCAACTGCTGACGGGCTAAATGGAGACTGAGAAGAAACATCGCTCATGGCAATTATCAAGGTAGATAAAAATAATTCTGGATGACAAGAAAACTAATGGTCGAAAGTAGTAACCAAACTTAGTGATCTATCATAGATGACTTTGTAAAAATTTTATGATTTGTTACTTAGCGCAGCAGCTAAAAGCTCCTTGTGAAGCCTAGTCTTTGTTTGCAGCTCTGTGAGGCGTTTTTCGGCCAAAGGCTCTCCCTGCTGATACTGTTGGAGCCAAGCATTTAAGACCTGATCTTTGTCTGGAGGAATATCCGAAACTTTCCAACCGGGCATCTCCAAATCTTCCATGAGCTGGTCAATTTTGGGGTCATAACTGAGGGCAAAACAGCGGCAGCCTTCGGCGGCAGCCATAATTAAACTGTGATAGCGCATCCCGATCGCCAGATGAACGCCCTGAAAAGCGCCTTTGAGCTGGCGCGGATCAGATAAAGCAATAATTTGGCTGTGTGCTGGAATTTGAGCTTGGACTTGCTGGGCGATCGACAAATCACTGGGCTGGAACGGCATAATTATTACCCAGCTATTGGTAGCTTGTTGCAGCTCAACTAAAGCCTGGGTCATTACTTGTAATCGATCGGCAGTCAAGTCGGGGTGCTCCCGCAGGGTAATCGCAATCCGAGGAGTGGGCAAATCAGCCAGCTCTGGTAGGGTTACTGCTGCCAAATTCCACACTGGGTCAGGAGCCATCATGCAAGAAATTGACCAGTCCTGCAAAATAAAAGCTGAGGCTTTATCGCGCACGCTCAAAGCATCACAACTACCAAAGGCTCGCTCGGCTACCCATTTAGTAAGCTGCTGATTCAGTGGGCCAATGCCTTGACCCAGAGCAATTACTTGCAAGCCCAACTGTTTGGCCAAACCCACCAAGCCCCCGTAATACACCGCGCTTTGGACGCTCGTGACATCTTGAATCAGGCTGCCCCCACCCAAAATTAGCGCCTGAGAGCTACGCAGAGCTTTAAGAACACCTAAACTTTTGCGATTAACTGCGGCCACTCCATAGCGAGCGGTAGTCTCTTGGGGGTTAGCCGATAGCACCAGCGGTTTTACATTGGGCGGTAATATCTCTAACATAGAAGCTAACAATGCTTCATCGCCACCGTTACCTGCGCCATAATAGCCACAGAGCACCACTTGAGTATCTGTCATGTTTCTAAGAAATCGGGGAATCTGCGACCATTCTACGGTCTGATGGTGCGAAGATGATGGCCAAATACACTTAACTTACACAAAAATGCACAGTCTTTCGTTACCCACCTGGATAATTCATGTTTCTAGCGTCGTGGAATGGATTACCGCGATCGGCCTGATTTGGGTCTATGGCGATCAGGCTAACCGCCATCACTGGAAAAGCTTGAGTTGGGGCATGGTGCCCGCTTTAATCAGCGCGATGTGTGCCTGTACTTGGCATTTTTTTGACAATGCTCCTAGCTTAGAATGGCTAGTCGTCTTGCAAGCAGCGACCACTTTTATTGGCAACAGCACCATGGCTTTAGCTAGCTGGTGGATTTGGAAACAGAGCCAGCAGGAGCCAGTAGCATGAACAAAGAATCACTTTTCGGGGCATCTCTATTTCCCTACTTGGCTTTTTTGTGGTTCCTGACCAAATCTGGCCAAACCCCTAAGTTAGCGCTTATTGGGTTTTATATGACTTTGGTGTTTGTGGCCATTACGATTCCAGCGGGTTTGTATGCCGAATTAGTCTTAAAGCAAAGTCTGGCCAATGTAGATTGGCTACATGGTGGAGCAGAATCTTTTTTGACGATCGCTAATATTTTAGTAGTACTGGGTTTTAGTGCTTCGCACCAAGCTGTTGGCCAAAAGAGCGACGCAACTGAGACCAAAGAAATTATCAAAACCCTGGCTCAGGAAGAAAGCTAACCATGCTACAAAATAGTAACGATTTGAATTATTTGGCTATTAAACCAACCTATTGATTTGCAGTTAGTAATTGGAGTATACTGGAACGCAGTAAATTTTCTTGCATTATTCATCATTTTTATGGCATCCAGAACTGCGCGATTGTTTGCTAAATTGTTCGATTGTGGCGTCTTAGTCGCAATCTTGATGCCTAGCATTTTAATCAATGGTACTTCAGGAAAATTTTTTGGAGATGGTCTGCTGTTGCATGTCTCTACGGTTGTGTTTTTCTTGTATCTGTTTTTTGAGGATGCTCTAGGCGGTCAGAGTATTGGCAAACGGGTTATGCGGATTGCTGTAATAGGAGTGGCCTCTCGCCGACCTTGTAATTTATTTCAGTCTTTGATTCGCAATCTGTCGATCATGGTGTTTGGTGTTTTCGACGTGCTAATGATTGTGGGCAACAAAAAACTACGCTTGGGCGATCGAATGGCTGGCACAGTAGTAGTAGCCGAAGAAAATTTTTACCACTGGTAGATGTTGCTATAGGTATATCTAACAGAATCGGCTTCGTTAATGAGAATTCAAAAAATCTAGTTGATCGAATAGCCACCCTTCGCCGATGATTGATTCATAGGCGTTAAAAAGAGGTTTTTGTGAAACGAGTTTTAAGTATCATTCTGGGCGGTGGCGCAGGTACTCGACTGTACCCCCTGACTAAACTCAGAGCTAAACCGGCAGTACCACTGGCTGGTAAGTATCGGCTGATCGATATTCCGGTGAGCAACTGTATAAATTCAGAGATCTTTCAACTCTATGTGCTTACTCAATTCAACTCCGCCTCGCTGAACCGTCACCTCACTGCTGCCTACAACTTTAGTGGCTTTACTCAAGGCTTTGTGGAAGTACTCGCAGCCCAGCAAACCCCCGAAAACCCCAACTGGTTTCAAGGTACGGCTGATGCGGTACGCCAGTATCTATGGATGTTTGAAGATGCTGATGTAGATGAGTTTTTGATTTTATCTGGTGATCACCTTTACCGGATGGATTACCGGCTGTTTGTAGAGCGTCATCGGCAAACTAATGCCGACATTACCATCTCGGTCGTACCGATGGATGAAAAACGGGCTTCCGATTTTGGCTTGATGAAAATTGATGACAAAGGCCGGATTGTAGATTTTAGCGAAAAGCCTAAAGGTGATGAATTAAAGGCTATGCGGGTGGACACCCAGTCTTTAGGACTTACCGCCGAACAAGCTGCTGAACAGCCTTACATTGCCTCGATGGGCATCTATGTCTTCAAAAAACAGGTGTTGATTGACCTGTTGAAAGCATCTCTAGATCAAACCGACTTTGGTAAAGAAATTATTCCGGGAGCTGCTGGCAAATATAACCTACAAGCCTTCTTGTTTGATGGTTACTGGGAAGATATCGGGACGATCGAGTCTTTCTATGATGCCAACTTAGCCCTGACTCAGCAGCCGTTGCCTGCATTTAGTTTCTATGACGAAAAGGCTCCAATTTATACTCGATCGAGATATTTGCCGCCCACCAAAATGTTCGATGCCCAAATCACCGAATCGATGATCAGCGAAGGCTGTATTTTAAAAAACTGTCGGGTACACCACTCGGTCTTAGGGGTGCGATCTAGAATCGGTGCTAATTGTGTAATCGAAGATGCCCTAATTATGGGTGCCGATATGTATGAGCCATTCGGCGAACGAGTCAACAAAGCTGAACGCGGCGAGGTGTCATTAGGCATTGGTGCTGGCAGCACGGTAAGACGAGCAATCATTGACAAAAATGCTCGCATTGGCACCAATGTCCAAATCGTGAACAAAGATAATGTTCAAGAAGCCCAACGTGAAGATGAAGGCTTCTACATCCGCAGCGGCATCGTAGTAGTCCTCAAAAATGCCACGATCGCCAACGACACTGTGATCTAATTTCATCTTATCTATTGCTAGGTGGAGAGGGCGTGGGCAGTCGAGTCCATACCCTCTGGATCTATGTTGGTTTTCAATCAATTCTCAAAACTCGGGTCACACTATTTGCAGCGGCATCATGACCCACCGGCATCAGCGCCAAAGCATTAGCCTGTGCCAAATTAATTAAATTGCCAGAACTGTGCCCCCCGGCTACTGGCATAAATTCTTGCTGGTTATTTTTAATTTCTACCCTTCCCCACAAATAACTTTCCCGCTTGCTATCCGATCGCAAATCCACTCCAGTTACCGCCTCCATCCAAGGCAACTGCGGACTAGCAACTCCAGCCACCTGTTGAAATCCTAAATATATAAAACGCCAACAGCTTACCAAGGCCGAAACCGGATTTCCCGGCAACCCAAAATACAGAATTTGTTGATTATTTCGCTGGAAAGTCGCAACCGTTAGTGGCTTTCCAGGCTTCACCGCCACCGCTGTAATATGGATTTCACCACCCAGCTCCGCCAAAACCCGATCGACGTAATCATAGTCCCCTACTGACACCCCACCAGTAGAAAGCACCATATCTGCCGAATTAATTGCCCGCTGCATCATCCCAGCTAATTCCTGCGGATTATCTGGGGCATTCTCGATCAAAACTATCTCACCGCCCCACTGTTTAATCAGAGCTGTCAAAGCATATTGGTTAGAGTCTACAATTTGGCCAGGAGCCAAAGGATCACCGGGCTGTACCAGCTCATTGCCCGTAGAAAGAATCGCCACCCGAGGCTGCCGATAGACCTGGACTTGAGGATATTGAGCTGCTGCTAACATCGCGATCGCAGCGGGGAATAGCTTTGTCCCTTTAGTTAGCAATACCTCACCCCTTGTGGCAAAGTCACCCTGCCGACGCACAAATTCGCCCTGAGCAATCGCCGGTTTCATAATCTGGAGCTGATCATCGACACGCTGAGTATTTTCTTGAATTACGATCGTGTCGGCTCCAGTGGGCAACATTGCCCCAGTAAAAATCCGGGCAGCTTGACCCTGGTCAATATTTTTCGTTGGTGCTACTCCGGCTGGAATTTCGCTGACCACTTGCAGATGATCCATGCCCGCCTGTAAATCTGCCCAGCGCACCGCATAGCCATCCATCGCCGAATTGTCCCAATGAGGGAAATCTAACTTACTCACCACCGACTCTGCTAAAACTCGGTGTAGAGCTGATTGCAAAGGGACAGTCTCAATATCTGTTACCGCCTGACTCAGCTCTAAAATTATTGCCGTTGCTCGATCAGTGCTGATCATGTAGCCAACCTCACGATCGCTTCTTTAACGGTGGCTGGCAACTGACGCATGATTTTACCTTTTTCGATATCTACAGCCACTAGAGCAACGGTTGCAGTGGTATAGATGATACTCTGATCTACTGACTGAATTTCGTAATCCATTTTGATGCGTAATCCATTCAGGTTTTGCAACTTGCACTTCACTACCGCTGTGGCTCCCATAGGCAACGCTCGATGATAGCGCAAAGACATTTCCACCACCGGCAAATCGCAGCCCATTGCTACCAAACTGGTGAAATCAACCCCGATCGATTTTAGACATTCAATGCGTGCCTGCTCCATCCAAGTCAAGTAAGCTCCATGCCAAACGTTTCCGGCATAGTCGGTGTGGTGAGGATAGACGGTGATTGGGTAATCAAACCAATTTTCGTTAACAGCATTGTAGGCAAGCTTTTCAATGCTAGATTCTGGTTCTGATAATGAATTGGATAGCTTAGAGGGATTGGGCATAAGTCAGTAGATTTTCAAGGCTTCCTGGGTTATGGTAACTCAATATGAACCCGGCATTTTGTATGAATCTAAGGCGATCGACGACTATTTTAATTGTGCTATTAGCTTGCGTCTTGCTGGTTTTCGTGGAAGTGAGGGCAGAATCTCAAACAAATAAGTTTACCCCTGCACAACAGCAAATTTTAAAATCGATCGCCCCTGCCCAGATCATTTATTTGGGTGAAATTCATAACTCCACCACCGATCACGCTGACCAACTAAAGATCCTAGAGTATCTTCATCAGCAAAAATCTCAAGCTAGTCCGCCACTGGCGATCGGCCTAGAGATGTTCCAAAAACCCTATCAGCCAATCATTGATCAATATCTAGCCGGTAAAATCTCTGAAGAGCAATTAGTTGCACAAACTGAATACCAACAGCGCTGGGGCTGGCCATGGGAAAACTACGCACCATTATTACAATTTGCCAAAGCGCACCAAATACCAGTAATAGCTCTCAATACCCCTACCGAAGTTTTACGCAAAGTATCTAAAGGTGGCTTAGCTAGTCTCCAAGCGGCAGATTTTCAATATATTCCTCCCGCCAGTGAAATTAATAAATCTAACCTGACCTATCGTGATCTGATCTTGGAATCTTATCAACAGCATAAGGCTCAAGCAGTAGCCACCAGCCCAGACTTTGATCGATTCTACACCGCCCAGCTTTTGTGGGATGAAACCATGGCGGCTACTGCTGCTGAATTTTATCAACAGCACCCCCAAACTCAATTGGTCGTAATTGCTGGTCAAGCGCATATTCGCTATGGCTATGGCATCCCCGATCGAGTATCTTTCCGCTTAGCCAAAACTATTCTAAAAAAGTCAGTGATTCTCAGTAGCGATGAAAAATGGGGGAAATCGATCGCCGATTTCTTATTCAGACCAATGAAAAAAAAAGAACCGCCACTTCCCAATTGAAGTTTAGCGGTTCTCATCATCCTCTCGTTTCGATCGGAAGAATAACCCTGATTTTGTTGTGCGAACATCAGTTCGCAGATTGAAACTATTTAGGCTGAATCAACAGACGAGCATCGTTGCCCGGAGTATAGTTGACTTGGTTAACACCATCATTCAAGATCTGAGGCGTCAACAGCACAATTACTTCTTGACGTTGATTAGACTTGTTGGTGCTACGGAACAGAGCACCCAAGATGGGGATGTCACCCAAAATTGGCACCTTGGTAACGGTGGTTCGATCGCTTTCTTGAATAATTCCAGAAAGAATCAAAGTCTGACCATCACGCAAACGGATTTCACCGGAGCTGAGCGTCCGCTCTTGGAGTAATGTGATGTTGCCATCACCGGTCGGAAATGTACCAGAGATTGCCGATACGGTAGGAGAAACACCTACAGAAACAAATCCGTTATCGTCAATGCGGTTAACGTTTACATCCAATGTCAAACCAGCATTTTTGATGATTGGTTTGCGGGTGAGCAGAGAAACATTTCCAGTGCTAGAGGCCGCAGTACTTGCTTCAAAACCACCAAACACTTCCTGTGTAAGCTTAATCTTCGAGCTTTGGCCTTCTTGCACCACCATTGTAGGATCAGTCAAGATCTTGCCATTACCACTGACAATTTGAGCCTGCAAAGTAGCTAAGAACTTGCTAGGAATTTGGAAAGCAGAGGGTAGTCCGTAAGTATAGGTAGAAGGAGTTGTACCAGTACCTGGGGTGTAGCCGGTCAAACCAGGTTGATATGGATTATCAGTGGGACTAAGAGGTGCTCTTCCATAAGGAGTACCTACTGCTAAGGGAGCTTCACCAATCCGAACATTAGATATATCAACACCATTGTTGGCATAAGGTGCCGAAGGAGTATTATCAACGAACGGTGCAGAACCCAAAGAAGGTAGTGCTACGATCGGCTGAGAAGTTACTCCACCAGCGATTTGACTAGATTTTGCTGGGTTGTAACCACCATAGTTATAAACTGCGGCACCATTGTCTACCCCTACAATACCGTTACCGGTACCAAAGGAGAAACTGCTCTTGAGGTCATCAACGTTACTGAGGTTAATATCAATAATTTTGACGTTGAGGGCAACTTGACGGCGACGAGCATCCAAACGGGTCAGCATGGCAGTAGCCATTTCTACTTTGCGCAAGGGGCCAATCAAAGTAACAGCGTTCAAACGAGAATCAGTGCTGATCGCCAAACCTTTTAAGACCAAAGGTGCATTACCTTCAGTAGCCCTCAGGTTCAAAATTTCGGGGGTTCTGACTTCTACTGTGCGGAAATTTGCCGAACCGGCGTTGCCAACGTTTTCGATCGTCACCTTCTCACGAGAGAGCTGAGTTTCAGCACCTTGAGTAGTCAAAAAGCCCGAAGCGGCTTCCACGTTTACTTGGTTCAGACGCACAGTGCGAACCACTGTACCCCGAATAGAGTCAGGCAGTCTGGAGCCAGCAAAAATAGTGTTGCCTACTCGGTTTGCTTCATAACCGGTGATTTGTAGAACATAGTTAAAGGCATTTTCTACTGGCTCGTTCTTTAAGTTCAACGATACAGTAGGTTCAGATAAAGCTTCGCCGGGCTTGGTTGCTGGAGGTGAAGTGTAGGCCAAGTTTAGGCCAGCACTACGGCTGAGTAACTCCAGTACTTCTCGTACTGGGGCTTCTTTCAGGACGATCGATACACGAGCGTCGGAATCTAACTTGATGATGGGTGTAGCAGCATCGATACTCGATACACTGATATCACCAACAGGCGGAGCAACAGCCCGAGCCTTAGTAGGAATAGATGGAGCCGTAGTGCCTACCGGCAGACTGCCGGTTTCACCAACAGTTACATTGGGGTTAGGAACTAAGGGCTGCTGACTGCCGTTGCTCACTTGAGCTAGCTGCAAGTCTTCCGCAAAAGCAGGCTGGATAGCGACGGCAGCAACAATGCTTCCGAGCATTACTTGGGTAAAAATTCTAGTGGTTTTTTTCACGATCGAACTCCTGAGGCAGAGGTTTAGTTTAAAGGATGAATCAGCAGTGGCTGATTATTTTTTCGCTGGAGGAGCAGCGGCGGCGGCGGCAGCAGCGGCGACATTTTCTTCTGTAGTCAGCGGAATAATTGCTTGTAGTTTAAAACCAGCTTTCAGCTTAGGATCAGATGCAGCAGTATTCACTACTCCTGTATTCACGCTTGGACTACGTAAATCCGCCTTAAAATCTTTAAGAAGTAGAAATCTATCCATTCTTTCGACAGTTCTTAAGATTGATAGAATTTGCTCAAAGCCACCATTCATTTCTACATCGATCGATTTACGACGAATCTTACCATTCAGCGCCGAACCCAACGAGCTATCAGTAATTGGGCCAGTACTAGCAAGATCAGGAGTATACTTACGCAGTTCTCCTTGTCTTTCGTTTACTAGTTTGTTTAAATCCAGTAATAAGGTATCTAGCTTTTTGTCATTGGCAAATAAGTTTAAGACGGCTTCTTTTTGAGCAGTGGCCACCTTAACTTTCTCTTCGGCCTCAACAATCTTAATTGCATTGTTTTTGCGATCTTGAATTTGCTGTTTCACATCAGTTACTTTAGCTGACAATTCTTGATTGGCTTGGAGTTTAGGCATTACGTAAGTCATGGCCACAAAGCCAGCAGCAATCAAGCCAACCACACCAACTACTCCACCAATCATCAGTGGCGAAATCGTCAGTCCAAAAACTACTGGATGGTTGGGAGCATCAGCTAGATAGGTGGTGTCCTCTAGCTGCGTAGTGTTCATTAAGTCTTCGCTATATGTCATGGCTTAATCACCTTTTGTTGCTGTAAAGTCTTCAGTCTAGTTACAATTCCTACTGCCCCTTTGCGCTCTAATTCGCGCAACAACTCTGACGCAGGGATTTGCTTCAAAGCAGTTTGAATTTTATACTTAACTGACTTAGTAACAATATTTGTAGTACTATTAGCAGACTCGCCTGCTTTAGCAGTTAAGGTAACTGATTTTTCTTCTAACTCTGAGCTAACCAATTGAGTTTCTGCTGGATCAAGGAAAGGCGACTGCTTGAGAGTCAGGACAAAGCTGTTTACATCATTAAAAGATTGTGCGACACCTTGAACTTCTATTTTGACCATAGGAGCATCAATGCTGGTGGGAGCTGGGCTGGCAGCAACCACAGGAACCGGAGCAGCACTAGCTGCTGGACTAGGGCTACCTTTAGATGAAGCTCCACTACTATCCACAGTGGGCGGAGTGGCAGCTAACTTAGTAGTGGCTCCGGGCACACCCGTTGGTTTAGGAGCTGCGGCGATGGCAACAGATGGAGACTGAATAATCGAAGAAATCTGCACACTTTGTGGAGTACTTTCCTTAAACTCTTGCAGAATTGCCGACCAAGGACGAGCCAAGTTGAAAGCTCCAGCCAAAGATTGAGATTCTTGCTCAGTTTGAGCGATTTTCGCTTGCAAAGTTGTCAGCTTAGTTTCTTGTTCTTTAGCAGCACCAAGTTCTTTGTCTAACTTAATTTGTTTAGCTTGTAGTTCTTCGCCCTGAAAACCAAGCAGCAGCAAAAAAGCTCCAGTGGCTAACAAAGCTGTTGCCCCAACTCCTAAACCCGCAAAAATTGGAGCTTTAGAGTAGTTAGTAGTCCTGGTCGTGTTAGAACTACCGCGATCAACTGGAGCAGAAAGGTTCTGATACTCCGGTCTATTTTTGAGAAAATTGATATCTACGTTATACATGTTTTAATTAACCTCCCGCATTCCCAAACCTAGAATAATTCCTAGACCGGGTCTTTGCATTAGTGGAATATCTAAATTGGTTTCGATGCCCAAAGAAGCAACCGGATCAATTTGGGTAGCTGGCACGCCTAGTCTTTGAGTAAAGAACAAGTCTAGTTGACCCAATCCACCACCAGGACCAGCTAAGAGCAATTGCTCAATGCGGAGGTTGCTGCTATGGTTGCTGTAAAAGTCGATCGAA